>JABDMN010000191.1 GCA_013001485.1 Acidimicrobiia bacterium | reverse complement strand
CGCATTACGACCTCGGCGAGCCCATCTGGGTGGTCTACGACCCCGCCACGCCAACCGTTTCGGCCGAGTGGCCACCGATCCTCTGACCGCCCGCCCCCAGACCGCGAAAGAAATGTCTCTCAAGGTCACCTGAAAACCACCTCTTGTCCGACTTCTCGTCACCCTGAGTAGTTAGATTTCGGCTACGGAATGAGAGAGCCGTTCACGGAGGGGATTCAATGACGACGTCATCTGGGGCTTTGAGGAGCCGTCTTGTACTGATCGCTGTGCTGGCAATGCTGTCAGCAGTCCTGGTTGCACTGCCTGCGCAGACGGCTAACGCCGCTGTGACGATGGTGGCGTACGACATGGTCGACACCGAGTCGCTCAACCTGACCGATCACACCAACGCCTTCGCTGGCGCGTTCGTGTCGAGCGGCGATGGCTTCCAGAAGTACCAGCGCGACGTGTCCCCGTCGATTCCGTTTGGCGTGATGGACGACAGCTTCGAGGAGTTCCCGCCAGACAGCCAGGGCATCATCAAGGATTACCCGGTCGATCACGAGTTCTTCGGCGTCGTCGATACTGAGAACGACCAGAACTCGGGACCCGTCAGCGCCACGTGGACATTCGACATCTCCGAAGCGGCCGCTCCCCTGTCGCTGTCCATCGACATGGGCGCCATGGGCGACTTCGAGGTCGGTAACGACTCCGACGTTGCCGACTACTTCACCTGGGAGTACTCCATCGACGACGCAACGCCTGTCGTGGCGTTCGCCAGCACCATCGACGAAGCCGCCTCTCACACCTACACCCTCCAAGGCGGTGCCGAGTTCACTCTCGACGATCCTGCCTTCGTTGGCACCACGATGCTGACCAACGACCTCCAGACACTCACGACCGGCCTCGCCGGCACTGGCTCTGAGCTAGTTCTGACTCTCACTGCTCAGGGCGACGGCGGCTCCGAGGCCTTCGCCTTCCAGAGCATCGTCGTGACCAGCGGCGAGCCCGACCCGGACACCGTTGTCATCAACGAGATCGTTGTGAGCACATCCGGCGCCGATGTCGAATACGTCGAGTTCTACGGGACACCCGAGCTGACTCTCGACGGGCTCAGCCTGGTCGGCTACGAAGCTGACGTCGAAAGCTCCGGCCTCGGAGGAATCGATACTCGCATCGACTTCGGCCCAGGAGATGCGCTCGGTACCAACGGGTTCTTCCTTGCCGGCGTCTCCTCGGTCATTGTCGAGTACGGAGTAATGCCGGATCTGGAGATCCCGGACAACACCTTCGAGAACTCGAGCGCTACCTACGCACTCGTCGACACGGCAAGCCTCGAGACAGAAGACCTCATCGTCCTCGACGGGGTCCACCTCACCGATGGTGACAACGATCCGTCGCTGCTTGCCGAGGCCCCCTCGGTGGGACCTGATGGGAGCTTCCTCCCGGCCGGCGCTCGTCGCGTCGAAGATGGCGTGGACACCGACACATCAGCCGACTGGGTCATCAGCGACTTCGGAGTCCCCGGACCAAACAACACCCCGACGGCAGGCGGTGGCTCTGACCCCGAGCCAACCGGGATGTGTGGCGATCCGACAACGGCGATCTACACGATCCAGGGCAGTGGCGACACCAGCCCGCACGAAGGCGAAGTGCACAGCATCGAGGGAGTGGTGATCGGTGACTTCCAGGGCCCCGACGCCCTAAACGGGGTGTTCGTGCAGCAGGCCGATGGATCCACCGACGGCGACCCAGCGACGTCCGAGGGGATCTTCGTCCTCAACGCCGACGTCGGAGCCGATGTCGCGGTGGGCGACGTGGTGCACGCCACGGGGACAGTCGCGGAAGGCAACAGCCTCACCCAGCTCGTCGCCGTCACGACCCTGATCGACTGCACGGCCGACGCCGACTTCACCGGTACCGCTTCGGCGACGACCGTCACGCTCCCGGTTTCGAGCGTTTCCGACTGGGAGTCGACCGAGGGCATGCTCGTCACGATCAACCAGCAGCTCTACGCGTCAGGCAACTTCACGCAGGCCCGGTTCGGCGAGGTCGATCTGTCGATCCTTGGTCCGCTGGACAACCCCACCAACGTTGTGGACCCAGGCACCGACTGGGAGGTCCTCCAGGACCTGAACAACCGGAGCCGGATCCAGCTCGACGACGGCAGCTCGGCACAGAACCCGACGCCGTTGCCGCCCTACGTCGGACCCGGCGACACCCTGCGCACCGGCGACACGGTCGAGGGCCTCACCGGAGCGCTGAGCGAGCGCAACGGCACCTATGAGATCCACCCGACGGAGGATGTCTCGTTCACGCGAGTCAACGAACGACCGCTGACGCCGCCAGACGTAGGTGGGGACGTGACGGTGGCAGCGTTCAACGTCCTCAACTACTTCACCACGCTCGACCTCGGCAGTGACGTCTGTGGCCCTGCATCGGACCAGGGCTGCCGAGGTGCCGACACCGCGGACGAGTTCACCCGTCAGCGCGACAAGATCGTCAGCGCCATCGGCCAGATGGACGCCGCCGTCGTCGGTCTGATGGAGATCGAGAATCACCCTGGTGACGTCCCGACCGCCGATCTGGTTGCGGGGATCAATGCCGCCGGGTTCGGTCCGTACGACTACATCGCCACCGGAGCCGTCGGCATCGACGCAATCCGCCAGGCGATCATCTATCAGCCAGGTGACGTGACCCCGGCCGGGTCGTATGCGGTGTTGGACACCTCGGTGGATCCGACGTTCAACGACGACAAGAACCGGGCTGTGGTCGCACAGACGTTCACCGACAACGGATCGGGAGCCGTCTTCACGGTGGCGGTCAACCACCTGAAGTCGAAAGGCTCGGCCTGCGACGACGTGGGCGACCCCAACGCCGATGACGGACAAGGCAACTGCAACGGGATCCGCACCGCTGCAGCCGAGGCCATGGCCACCTGGCTCGCCACCGACCCGACCGGTTCGGGCTCCAGCGACATGCTGATCATCGGTGACCTCAACGCCTACGCAAACGAGGATCCGATCGTCGCCCTCGAGAACGCCGGTTGGACCGATCTGATCGAGAAGTTCGTTGGCGAAGGCTTCGAAGATGGTGCGTATTCGTTCAACTTCTTCAGCCAGTCGGGGTACCTGGACCACGGACTCGCAAGCCCGTCGATCCTTCCCAAGGTGACCGGCGCAGCGTTCTGGCACATCAACGCAGATGAGCCTTCCGGCCTCGACTACAACAACTACAACCAGGCCGCCCTCTACAACCCGGATCCGTGGCGCTCGTCTGACCACGACCCGGTGTTGATCGGGCTCTACGCGGCGCCTCCCGAGGGTTCGGGAGCGACTGAGGCGGCGATCGCGGAGCTGGAGTCTCTGTTCCCCACCTTCGACAAGAAGGACGACAAGAGAATCGGCAAGGCCATCAAGGCTCTCGAGGACAGCCTCGACCCCGAGTACTGGGCTGACGATGAGTACCTCACCAAGAAGGGCAAGAAGGTCTTCGACGACCACAAGAAGGCCGTCAAGGAGCTCGAGAAGGTCGACGAGACCGACGTCGACTCAGTGATCGACTCGCTGGTGGCTGCTGACCGAGCCTTCGCCGAAGAAGCCCTCGACATTGCCATCGCCACCGGTGGCAAGCGTTCTGAGATCACCAAGGCCCTCAAGGAGATGGCCAAGGCAGAGAAAGAGCTGATGAAGGGCAACCCGGACAAGGCGATAGACCGCTACAAGAGGGCATGGGAACGAGCCCTCAAGGCGATCCAGGACGTCCGTTTCTCCACCTTCAACGCTTCGATGAACCGGTTCAACGCCGGTGATCTCGTCGCCGAGCTTGCGGCCCCGGGCAGCGCTCAGCCGTCGGTGATAGCTGAGATCATCCAGCGGGCCCGGCCCGATGTGCTGCTCGTCAACGAGTTCGACTACGACGCCGACGGCGCTGCCGCCCGGCTGTTCCAGGAGAACTACCTGTCGGTGGGCCAGGGTGGTGCCGATCCGATCGATTACCCGTTCCGGTTCACGGCACCGTCGAACACGGGAGTCCCCTCGGGGTATGACCTCGACAACAGCGGGTTCGTTGGCGGCGGCAACGATGCCTTCGGGTTCGGGTTCTTCCCGGGCCAGTACGGCATGGTGGTCTATTCAATGTTCCCGATCGTCGAGGACGACGTCCGCACGTTCCAGAACTTCCTGTGGAAGGACATGCCTGGTGCGCTGCTCCCTGACGACCCGGAGTTCGATGGCCCAGCCGACTGGTACTCCGCCGAGGAGCTCGAGATCGTGCGCCTGTCGTCGAAGAGCCACTGGGACGTACCGATCCTCGCTGGTGACGAAGTCGTGCACTTCCTGACCAGCCATCCGACGCCGCCGGTGTTCGATGGACCCGAGGATCGCAACGGGACGCGCAACCACGACGAGATCCGGTTCTGGGCCGACTACGTGAATGGCAAGAACTACATCTACGACGATGAAGGTGGGCGCGGCGGTCTCCAGGGCGGTGCCCAGTTCGTGATCGCCGGCGATCAGAACTCCGCCCCGAACGACGGTGACAGCGTCCCCGGCGCCATCCAGCAGCTGCTGGATCACTCCAAGGTGAACGACAAGTCGACGCCTTCGTCCCTGGGAGCCGTGGAGCAGAACGATCTGCAGGGAGGGATCAACGAGTCGCACCTCAGCGATCCGGCCTACGACACGGCCGACTTCTCCGATAGTGCGCCGGGCAACCTGCGGGCGGACTACGTGTTGCCGAGCAAGAACCTGAAGATCCTCGACTCGGCGGTCTTCTGGCCATTGCAGGATGACCCGTTGTTCGCCCTGGTCGGCACCTGGCCGTTCCCGAGCTCGGATCATCGCCTTGTTTGGGTGGACGTGAAGCTCTAGACCGCCCCGACTCAGAGCTGAAGAGGGCAGTCCCGGTGGGGGTCTGCCCTCTTCTTTGTCTAGAGCGGCGTGTGCCCTTGCGACCGGTACCGCTCGACGACGTGATCGTTGGTGCCGGGCCACACCTCGAGAGCCCACGAGTCGAACTCCCGATCGGTGAGGGCGACACACCCGAGACCGGCGACCGGGTCGACCCACAAGAAGGTCCCCGCTCCCCCGAAGTGCCCGAACGTCTGGTCCGAGGTCCTTTGTCCGGTCCAGTGGTTGTCTTTGCCCACCTTTAGCTCGAAGGTCAGCCCCCACGAGTTGGGGTCGAAACGCCCCACACCGGGAACGATTCCTGCCAACTCCGGGAAGTGGGGGCGGGCTGCGTCATCGAGAGTCCTCTGACTGATGAGCGTCGGGTTGAGCAGTTCCCGGCAGAACGCCAGCAGATCGTCGAGTGATGACCACACCTCGTGAGCAGGCGAGCCGCGCACCTCGGTCTGCACCATCCCCAGAGGATCGAAGACCGCCTCCTGCATGTACTGCACAACCGGCATCCCGGTTCGCTCGGCCAGATAGTCGGCGAAGTACTCGATGCCGGCGTTGGAGTACACCCTCCTCGACCCGACCCGGTTCACCGACTCGAAGGTGTCGAAGCCCATCCCGGAAGCGTGGGCCAGGACGTGGCGAACGGTGGAGCCATCGGGCCCCGCCGGGTCGTCGAGGCCAATCGAGTGCTCCTCGATGGCAACGAGGGCGGCGTAGCCGACGAAGAGCTTCCCGACCGACGCAATACCGGTCTGCCACTCGAGGTCACCGGCGAGACCCAGGATCGAGTCGGGGTCGGTCACTCCCAAGGCGACCCGGGGCACGGGCCAATGAGTCACGAGAGCGGTCAGGTCATCCACGGCAACGATTCTCGCCCATGGGGGCTCCGCCGGCCAAGACCGGGCTCACCGAATCTCGAACCGATCGAGCGTCGGGTCGGGGTCGACGTCG
>JABDMN010000164.1 GCA_013001485.1 Acidimicrobiia bacterium | reverse complement strand
CGACGTCTCGAACCGCCGTGGACCCTAACGCTCCGCCGTTGTCTGACTGGTGCCGAGCACGACGGGTGACCCTGTGCCAAGCTCGTCGACCATGAGCAGACCAGAGATGTCGGTTCAACACGATGTCACGACCATCGGGGAGACGATGGTCGCCTTCGTGTCACGAGACGGCTCGACGACCTTTCAAGCCATTGCGGCCGGTGCCGAGTCCAACGTCGCGAGGACCCTTGCCGGTCTCGGTCTTGCCGCCCGCTGGGTGTCACGGCTCGGTGATGACCCGCTGGGCGATTTCCTAGAGCAGCGGGTCGCCGAGTCCGGGGCCGACGTCGAAGTGGTCCGTGACCCGAACTTCCCCACCGGTGTGATGACGAAACACATCAGTGGCTCAACGACCGCCAGCCAGTACTACCGCAGCCAGAGCGCAGCTCGGGGGTTGTCTCCTGCGGATCTCGAGAGGGCCGGATCGTCGCGGTGGATCCATGTCACTGGAATCACCCCGGCGCTCTCGGCGTCGGCGGCAGAACTGGTGGAAGCGGTGATGGCAAACACCGGGGGCTTCCTCGTGTCGTTCGACTTCAACTACCGGCCGGCGTTGTGGCGAGACGAGCACACCGCCGCCGAGACGCTACGCAATCTCGCTCGACGGGCGGATGTCGTGTTCATCGGTGACGACGAGGCCGAAGCTCTCTATCCAGCAGCATCTGACCATGCCGGGCTTGCCGAGCTCATCTTGGAGCGCGCCGACCAGGAGTTGATCGTCAAGCAGGGGTCCAGGGGTGCAACGCTGATCACCCATAACGACTCCACCTGGGAGTCGGCGCTGGCAGCGCCGGTCGTCGACGCCACCGGTGCAGGCGACGCCTTCGCCGCCGGATACCTGGCCGGGCGTTGCCTGGACTGGCCGTCCCGGGCACGTTTGCGGTTGGGGCATCTGCTGGGATCGCGGACTGTGAGCGTCCTTGAAGACGTGCCTCCGCAGCTGAGCTCAACCGAGCTGGAGGCTCTCTCCCCCGAGACCCTCGAGGCTCGATGGATCGGCGTGTCTTAGGCCCTCATCGAGAGAACCGGGTTCAGCCGCCCGACAGCATCGTCAAGACGATCACGCTCGGTTCGGTCGCCCGCAGTGAATGCGGGAGCTTGGCCGGCATGTGGACCCATGCACCGGGTGTCGCCGTCAACTCGTCAGCCCCCAGCGTGAGCTCGAACCGGCCGCGGAGCACCTGGAGCACGGCCGGCACAGAGGCGGTGTGCTCGGACAACTCCTGGTCCGTGTCGAATGCGAATACCACCACGCGGATCCTGTCGTCCTTGTAGACAACCCGGCTCAGCGTCCCCTCGCTCGGGATCTCGACTTCAGCGCTCAGGTCTTCGAAGCATGAGGCACGGTGGGTCACGCCGACACCCTAGGCACGGCGATGGTTGGGCTCCCGGGCTCGTTCTCCCGTTAAGGGGATACGGCTCGGCGGGAGAGTCGCCAACCATGCAGCCGGAGTCGCTACCTGAGAAAGACCCACATCAAAGCGAACGGAGCCGACACTGCTTGAACAGTGTCGGCTCCGCCCTCAGCCGCAATCAACAGCGACGCCATCGAACGTCGCTGAGATCTACTCAGCTTTTACAGCTTGCCAACCACGTGGGCGACCACCTGTGACATCTGATCGTGAGGGCTGAACTCCACCATCTTGATCGCCTCTTCGACGAGGACGGTGTGACCCGAGGGCCAGTAGTAGATCTCCCCAGCCCCAACGTTCTCCTCGGTGCCGTCCTCGTAGTTCACGCGGATGCGACCCTCGATGACGTATCCCCAATGCGGGCACTGGCAGTGGTCCCGCTCCAGGCCCTCGAGCAGCGGGGAGAAGTCGAGACCCTCCGGATACTCCATGTAGGCGCTGGTCATTCCACCCAGGTCCTGACCTCGGATCATCTCGCCGAGGGCTTCGTGGGCGATGGGAAGGTCTTTGACGTTGCTCTTCATTCTGTCTCTCCTTGAGATCGGTCGGTCGTCGTTGTCTTGTCGAAGGCAGCCCGGTTGACGCGCTGGGCTAGTCGTCGGAGTCGCTCGTGATCTCGCTGTCCTCCTCCTCGCTCCGGCCGGCTCCCGACCAGCGGATTCGCACGTTGTCGTGCCAAAGCTCGAGGACCGTTCTGTCGCCCGCGACGGCAACACTCGAGTCCTTGCCCCGGTTCCACATCATCAGATAGAGGTCGGATGCGGTGCCGGCGACGGTGACGTCTGCAGTCTCATTGGAGCGAACAGTGGTGATTCCGGTGGGTGCAAGCGTGACGTGCCAACTGTCGTCGGTGTCCGTGGCGTGGACCAGCATGGTCCGTTCCCCGTCCAGTGGCAGCTCGTCCTTCCTAGGCGCGAATCCGGCGACGAGCTCGTCGACGCCGTCGGAGGCAAGGATGGGATCGAAGCTGGATGCGATACCGGCTGCGTTTTCCGCATCGAATCGATGTACCGACGTCTCGTGAGACTGACGCCTCGCCCACATCGCCAGCGGCGTCGGCGCGGGAAGGAACGTGAAGGAGTCCACATCGGGCGGAGCAGACTCGAGCGTCTGGATGAGATTGGCATTCGTCTCGAGATACCAAGAGATCAGCTTCTCGTCCTCGGGCCAGAAGACAGCCAGCTCCGGCCACACCTCGGTGAACCTGTCGAGGTCGTCACCCCACGATGGATCCTGGGGTTGGGCCACATGGCCTGCGGCCCACAGGTGGATCAAGCCCAGGTGGCGAACCAGTTCGCGCATGTCCCACCCCGGACACGTCGGTACCTCCGCATCGAGCCCGCCCTGTTCGGCTGCCTTGGCAAGAGCCTTGGCGTCCTGCCCAAGGGCGGTGATGTGCTCTGCGATCTCCATGGGGTCCTCCCGTCCGTGTCGTGCGTGTCGTGCGTGCCCTGCTCGTGCGTTCCAGCGAGTCACCCGAACCGAGATACTGCATTGTGCAGTATAAATCTATGCTGCATAATGCAGTAATGTCAAACACCATGCCACCGAGAATGACGACCTCCTCATACGCAATCCTCGCCCTCCTGGACTTGAAGCCATGGACCGGGTACGAGCTCACGCAGCAGGCCTATCGCAGCCTTCGATACGCCTGGCCCAAGTCGGAACGTCTCCTCTACTCCGAACCGAAGAAGCTCGTCGAGTTGGGATACGCGACAACGCACCAGGAGACGTCGGGCAAGCGGACCCGCAACGTGTACGAGATCACGAACGAGGGCCGAGCTGCGCTCCAGGAGTGGACGACAACGCGAACCCAGGCGCCGCGGATCGAGATCGAAGCCCTGCTGCGCCTGCTGTTCGCCGACAGTGGGTCGAAAGCCGACCTCGGCCGAGCCCTCGACGAGCTGGAGGCCGACATCGGGGAACACCACCAGGCGATCGTCGAGCTGATGGCGTCCTACCTCGATGGCGGACACCCCTTCCCAGAGCGGACTCATCTGTCGGTGCTGTTCGCCACCTTCCAGATCGAGATGTTCAAGACCATCGAGCGATGGATCGAGTTCGCTCGCGACGAGATCAACGAGTGGCCAGCCACGCAGAGTCTCGGCATGACCCCGCGCACTGAGGCCCTCACTCGCGCTCTCGCCCAAGACCGTTCACCCCTGAGCCGATAACGATCCAGAGACTCGCTCCGTGTTCCATCGGTCTTCGAGGGGTTGCTCATCGATGACAACCGGCAAGAGCTCGAAGCCATCCGGCAGGTGGAGCAGCAACTCCAGTCCACCACTCTCGAAGGCTGGCAGTGGTGATCACAACGTGAGCAAGAGGGATGGCGACGGGTAGCTTGTGTCGCTGTCGGCCTGAAACGAGGTGTCATGCACGAGGTGTACGCATACGGGGTGATCACTCCGAGCACCTTGATCGAGCTGGGTGACTCCTTCCCCTCCCCCGGCGGCTACGCCGAGGTCGCCCGCGTCCACCCATCGGTCGGTGGCGAGGCCGCGGGAGGCGCCTACGTGCTGGCCCGCCTGGGTGTGGCGACCAAAGTCGACGGTTCCCATCTGGGCACCGATGAGGCGTCGAGGCGGGTCGTCGACACGCTCACCACCGCAGGCGTGGACTGCTCAGCGCTGACACTCGAGGATGGTCCCGGCCCGATCGCCGAACTGATCTTCGCCCACGCCGACATGAGAACCGTCCTCGGGAACTACGCGAGCTTCCTCTCCGCCCGAGCCTGGAACCAGCCGTCCCGAGAAGACATCGAGGCGAGCCGCTACGTGTGCCTGGATCCGTTCTTCGGGGAGGCTTCGAAGCAGGTCGCCCAGTGGTGTCTGGAGTCTGGGACGCCGTACGTGACGATCGACACGCCGCCCGATTCGGCGATCGCCAGAAACGCCGAAGTCCTGATCGTCTCCGAGGACTACGCCGTGGATCAGCTCGGCATGCCCGGCGCTGACCAGGATCTACTCGTCACATATTCCGAGCATTGCCAAGGGTTGGTGATCTTGACGAGGGGCGGCGGAACCGTCATCTGCGGCCGCGCCGGAGAAGCGCCACGTGAGTACGCGCCCTTCGACATCGACGCTCGTGACACGACGGGGGCAGGAGACAGCTTCCGTGGCGGCATCATCTACGGGTTGCTGCAGGGCAACGACGAAGCCGAGATGATCCGGACCGCCAGCGCCATTGCAGCCATCGTGTGCACGAAACCCCCGTCCTTCCTCAACAGCCCGAACCCGAACGAGCTCGCCGAGTTCCTGGAGCATCAGCACTGATCGAACGACTGAGCCTCCGG
>JABDMN010000162.1 GCA_013001485.1 Acidimicrobiia bacterium | reverse complement strand
CACCTGGACATCCCAGACGAACGGGGGCGGGTGACCTGAGTCACACGCCGCGGATGTCTCGCACCTCAGAACGCGCCCCATACCGTGGAGCGTGGATTCCCTTGAGCAGGAGCACGACCCTGCGACGCTGACTCCGATACGGCTCCAGCAGCTCCAGCATTCGCTCGTCGGTGCCTCGCGGCTCGCCGGCCAGGGCCCAGGCCACCGAGTTGGGGATGTGATAGTCGCCCACCTGGACGGCGTCGGGGTCCCCGAGAACGGTTCCGACAACGCTGGCCGCCGTCCACGGACCGACGCCGGGGAACGCCTGCAGCCGGGACGACGCCTCGGCAGGGCTCATCTCGATGATCTCCTCCAGACGCGAGACCCGTCGGGCGACATTCCGCAAGACCTCGGCCCGCTTGCGTTCGATACCGAGCGGATGGAAGTCCTCGTAGCCGAGACCCGCCACCACCTCCGGTGCCGGGCCCAGTCGCAGCCCGAGCGGGCCGGGCGCCGGCTCGCCGTGGACCCGGACCAGGTCTCGCATCGAACGCGCGGCGCCTTTCCCGGTCACCTTCTGGTGGACCACCCAATGGACGACGGAGTCGTACACGGCACCTGATGCCGCAATCCGGAGGCCCTTGCTGCGGAGGTGCCGCTGCCGGACCACTTCGTGTCTGGGCTCGAGGGCATCGGGATCATCCGTCAGCCCGATGAAAGCCGCGGCATGGTCCGCCAGCCATGACGCACCAGGGCCCCAGGCCTCGAGGTCAACCTGGCCTGAGGCGGCATCGAGCCGGAACGACACGGGTCCGGTGATCGCCCGGAAGGCAGCTCTCACGTGGTCGTCGGTGAACCGGGCCGCGGTATCGCCGCTGCCCAGTTCCAGGAGTCGCATTGTCTGCCCGAGGCGTAGCGGAACGTCGACTCGAAGACTGCGGATGATGCTGTCTGGCACGAACGCATTCTGGCTAGCGACACGCATCTACGCCCGGAGGTATCCGTGCGCGACGAGCCAGCACTTCGGACGCGACTGACCCCGGCCCAGGGGGAGCGTCGCTCCGTCCCTCGCCGGGGTCAGGGGCCACCGTCATCGGTGGCGTCGGTATCAGCGGCAGGTAGTGAAACCGGCCATCTGCACTTCTGGGCTAGTTGAGAAGGCCCTTCTCGGTCAGCCACTCGGTGGCAACGTCATCGGACTCGCGGAGTTCGACGTCGGTTTCCGTGTTCCAGGCCAGCAGATCATCGGTCGTGATCATGGCGCTCAGTGCGTTGAGGTCGTCACGGAGCTGGTCTCCGTACGCGTCGAGCACATCGGTCGAGATGATCGGTGCGATGTTCTGAGCCGGGTGCAGGCCCTGGTCATCCTCGAGCACTTTGAAGCCGTTGGCCGTGATCTGCGGCGCTGTGGTGTTCCACACCACGGCGTCGACCGTGCCAGCGGCGAGAGCCTCACCGAGCAACGGGCCGAACTCGATGGTCACGGTGTCGGAGAAGGTGATGCCGTAGACGGCGGGATCGGTGTATCCGAGGAAGCACTGCGGCCGCTCGTAACACTGCGCCGAGGCGCCAAACACGTACCCGAGAGCAGCCACATCGCTGATCGTCGACGCAGGCGAGTCGCCACGGACCACAAAGGCATCACCGTCGACTGCTGGGGAGTAATCCAGCAGCGTTCCGCCGATTGCCTCGTAGGCAGAGCCGATCACGGCCACCACGTCGTCCGGGTTGGCCGAGGACGCCGCATCAGGGGCGAGCGCTGTCAGCGAGCCACCGATGTAATCGATGATCAGATCGAGGTCGTTATTGCGGATTCCGTCTATCGCTTCGGTGCGGAAGCCGGCCGGCGTCAGGATCTCGACGTCGTAGCCCTTCGCCTCCAGGTACTGGCCATAGACCTCGGCGATAGTGACGGCTTCACTGAAAGCCTGGCCGCGGACGCGGATCGTTGGGCCATCTTTGGCACCGTCATCATCACCGCCGCACGATGCGGCGACAAGAGCGAAGGCCATCAGGACGACGACGAGTTTCTTCAATATGGGGGATTTCACGGATATCTCCTTAACGGGTTGTGGTCGAGGCCAGGCGACGCACCCCAACCGGGAGAGCAAAACGCTCCGCAAACCGGAAGGAAACGGCGGTCAAGCCAGCCAGACCTGCAACAAGGATAGCGCCGGCGATCAGTAACCCGTCATTGTTCTGTCCCAGACCGTCACGGACGTACCGGCCGAGCCCGTCTCCGCCCAGGAAAGCGCGGATGGGTTCCGTGGCGACGACGGTCACTGCGGCGATGCGGATTCCGGCCAGGATCACCGAAGTGGCAAGGGCGAGCTCCACCCGGAACAGCACGTCGCGTTCGGGGTAGCCCATGGCGCGAGCGGCGTCCACCGCTCCGGGATCTACCTGCTGGACCGCGGTGTATGTGTTCAAGAAGATGGGCGGCAGAGCCAGGAGCAACAGGGCAATGAAGATGGGCCACGGCTCGAATCCCCAGCCGTTGCGCAGCGAAAACGGCACGAGCAGACCCGCAACCGCAAACGTCGGCACGGCCCGGCTCAGCGATACCGCCCATGAGACCGACACCTCACCTCGACCGGTGTGGGCGAGCCAAGAAGCGAGGGGCACCATCGTGACCACGGCCACCACGACGACGATGGCGCACAGCGTGACGGTGTCTCCCAGCGAAGCCACGATGCCGTTGGTTCCACTCCAGCTCGCCGAGTCGAGCAGCCACTCGAACACGCCGACGTCCCGGGGGACTGGAGTCTGCTGCGCAACGATCATCACGCCACGCCCCTGGTGCGGCGGGCCCACGGAGTGAGACGCCAACCGCCGATGACGATGAGTCCGTCCAGGGCAAGGGCAACGACGATCGACAGCGTGGCGCCGATAGTCATCGGGGTCCAAAACGTGCGGCGAAGTCCGTCGAGGATGAGCCGACCCAGGCCTCCTTGCCCGATGATGGCCGCCACCGTCACCAGGCCAACAGTCGAAACGACGGCGACGCGGAGACCCGCAACGATGTAGGGCATGGCCAACGGCAGCTCGACGCGAATGATCCGGCTCGCCGGTGTCATCCCCATCCCGTTGGCGGCCTCCCGAACCGCAGGAGACACAGAGTTGAAGCCGGCGACGATGTTGGTCACCAGGATCAGCAGCGTGTACGCCGCCAGGGGAAGCACGGCCGTGATTCGGCTCAGGCCGAAGTACGGAACGAGTATCCCGAAGAGGGCGACACTCGGGATCGTGTAGAGGAACGCGGTGAAGCCGTTGATCGGAGCTGTAGTCCACCGGTAGCGCAGTGCGATCGCTGACAGCCCGGCTGACACGACGAGGCCAAGGGCGACCGAATACACCGTGAGCTCCAGATGCTCTATGAGCGCGGCCTGGATCTGGTCCCACTCGTCGATGATGTACTCCCACCGGATGATGGGATTCGACGCCTGGGCGACGAGGTGGATCATGAGGCTTCCACGTCGTCGAGGCTGGAGCGGATCATTTCGAGCGTGATCACTCCCCCGAAGCTCCCCCCATCGTCGATCACTGCCACCGATGTGTGCGAGGTCATGATGATCTCCATGGCGGACCGCAACGTGCTGTGCGGGTGCACCCGGGCGGCGGGCACCGAGCGAGGCGCCGACTCGAGCGACCCCGCCGCGTCGAGGTCGTCGACCTGGACCCACCCGGCGAACTGCTCGCCGGTTGTCACCCCTACCCATTCGGTCGAGTACCTCTCAGCCATTGCGAGGGCTGCGGCCGTGCTCTCGTCGAACGAGACGACCGGTCCTCGCTCGAACGCAAGGTCGGCGACGGTCTTGAGCTGAAGTCGCTTCATGCTGCGGTCCTGGCCGACGAACTCCGCGACGAAGTCGTTGGCCGGGCTGGCGAGCAGTTCGTCCGCCGACGAGTACTGCTCGAGGATGCCGCCGACGTTCAACAGAGCGATGCGATCGCCGACCTTCAGCGCTTCGTCGATGTCGTGGGTCACGAGGACGATCGTCTTGGCAACGGTCGCCTGAAGCTCGAGCAACTCGTCCTGAAGCCGTCCCCGCACAATTGGGTCGACAGCGCCGAACGGTTCGTCCATCAGGAGGACTGGAGGGTCGGCGGCGAGGGCACGAGCCACGCCGACTCGCTGCTGCTGGCCTCCGGAAAGCTCGTCGGGGAACCGGCTCAGCATTGCCACCTCGAGGCCCACGAGCTCGGCCAGCTCTTCGATGCGACTCGAGATCCGCTCCTTGTCCCACCCGAGCATTCGCGGGACAGTGGCGATGTTCCCCGCGATGGTCTGGTGAGGGAACAGCCCGACCTGCTGAATGACGTAGCCGATCTCACGGCGGAGGTCGGACACCGGACGCTGGGTGATGTCCTCTCCATTGATAGAGATGCTGCCCGAGGTGGGCTCGATCAGCCGATTGATCATCCGCAGGGTCGTCGTCTTGCCGCATCCTGACGGTCCGATGAACACCACGATGGACCCTGCGTCGATGTCGAGGCTGAGCGAAGAGACGGCCTCGTTCTCCGATCCCTCGAATCGTTTGGAGACATCGTCGAGCCGTATTGCGACGGAGCTGATAGCGCTTCCTTCCTCGGGCGGGACGTCGTCCACCCTACGACGAGCACCGTTTCGGCTCGGAATCGACTGCGCAAGCGAACGATCCACACGACGCCACGTGGGCGCCAATGGACCCGTCTGGGCATTCCAGGTTCGCGCTGTGTCTGCCGATAGGGTGCCGGGAACCGAAAGAGAGACGACCATGGCACCAGACGAGCCAACGAACGGGCCCGACGAGCCACTCAGCAGCGAGGACCTCCTCCGCCAGGCCCGCGAGAACCTGTCCAGGCCTGAGACCGACCTGCCACCCACCGATCCAGTCGGAGTCGACAGCGAGGCCATGGTCGACGCGGGCGAGGCCGCCGCCGAGGCCCCGCCTGCCGTCGAGGATGACCCGGAGTTCGAGATGCTCTCGGCGTACGAATCCACCGCCGTCGAAACCCCGGACGTCGGCGACGCCGACCCATTCGGAGCAGGCGAGGTACCGCCGCGAGCCGACTCGCCTCGACCGGCCACAGTCACCGACCGGATGGCCACGCCTTCTCAGACCACGCCTTCGCAGACCGCCCCTCCGGAGCAACCATCGCCTCTGAGTCGGATCTGGCAGTCCCGGGGAATCCTGATCGGACTCGTGATCGTCGGCCTCATCGTGTTCCGGTTCTTCGATACCTCAACCAGCGTCGACAATCTGACGGTCGGCGACTGCTTCAACGAACCTTCTGCCAACGAGTTCGACGCCGTGGACGTGATCGATTGCGATGACGAACACGACTACGAAGTGCTGGCAACCGTGGCCCTCCCCGGAGGGGACTACCCGGGCGACTTCGAGGTGACCATCGAGGCCTTCGAAAGGTGCGAAGCTCTGTTCGAGCAATACGTTGGAGTCTCCTTCGATGCCTCGGAGGTCTACATCGCTCCGTTTGTACCGGCCGAAGCGTCATGGGAGGACGGACAGCAAGAGGCACTGTGCGGGCTGTACCTGCTCGCCGGCGACCAGGAGTCGGTAGCGAAGACGACGGGCTCGCTACGGGGTACGGGACGCTGACGAGTGACCGGACGCTGAGGCTCCTCCGTGATACCTTCCCGTCCGATGGAATCCCGCCTGGTCATCGTGGGAGCCGGGCCGATCGGTTCGGCCGCAGCACACGCCGCTCTTGAAGACGGCGCCGCAGCGTCGATCTGCGCCGTCGTCGACCCGGACCCCGAAGCTCGTGATGCGTTGCGCGCCGAGTTCGACGCACCCGGGTATCCGTCAGTCGACCACCTCCCCGAAGGCCGACCAGGTGACGTCGCCGTGGCCGCCTTCACATCACGGGCTGACGAGGTCGCCGGCGAGATCAACAGCCTCGTCGGATTGCACTACCACGTGGTCACCACCTGCGAAGAGCTGGCTTGGCCAAAGCGTCACATCCGGGAGGCGCTCGACGGCTCGGCCCGCACTGGTGGCCGGGTCATCATCGCCGCCGGAGCGAATCCCGGGTTCGTGATGGATCGGCTGCCTCTTGCCGTGGCCACGGCGTCTCGCAACATCACCGCTATCAGCATCGAAAGACGCGTCGACACGTCCACAAGACGCGATCAACTGGTCGCAAAGACGGGTCGCGGCTTGACGACCGAGCAGTTCGCAGACGGCGTGACGTCTGGGGCGATCGGCCACGTAGGGCTCGAGATCTCGGCCAAACTCGTAGCCGGTGGTCTCGGACTGCCCACCCATGAAGTGACCGAATCGATCGAGCCGGTGGTCGACTCCGACGGCGTGGTCTCCGG
>JABDMN010000138.1 GCA_013001485.1 Acidimicrobiia bacterium | reverse complement strand
CACTTGTGGTCGGCGCCGCGATCATCATCGAGGCAGCCCTGTCGTTCTTAGGATTTGGGATCAAGGAACCAACACCCACCTGGGGCGCGATGACGGCCGACGGAGGCCGGCTCGCCGTGCGCGGCTTCTGGTGGATGCTGGTGTTTGCCGGTTCGGCCCTCGTGGCCACCGTGCTGTCGATCAACTACATCGGTGACGGCCTCCGTGACGCACTCGACCCCACCCAGACGATCGAACGGAAGTGACCCGATGAGCGACTACCTCCTCGAGGTCAACGACCTCCGCACCTATTTCGCCACAGAAGAAGGCATCGTCCGCGCTGTCGACGGTGTCACGTTCAACGTGAAGCCGCAGGAGCGGCTCGGTGTGGTGGGGGAGTCGGGTTCCGGCAAATCGGTGACCGCCATGTCGATCATGCAGCTCATCGAGCCACCAGCAGGGCAGATCGTCACCGGCGAGATTCTGCTCAACGGAGTCAACCTTCTCGGACTCGACGAGGACGAGATGCGTGAGGTGCGTGGCGGGCGGATCGCAATGATCTTCCAGGACCCGATGACGGCTCTCAACCCCGTGTACACCATCGGCAACCAGCTCGTCGAGACGATCCTCCTTCACCAGGACGTCAGCAGGGATGAGGCCAAGGACATCGCCATCCAGGCATTGCACGACGTGCAGATTCCCAATCCTCCCGCCCGGATGGGGGAGTACCCACACCAGTTCTCAGGAGGCATGCGGCAGCGGGTGATGATCGCCATGGGTCTTTCCTGCAACCCGGAACTGCTGATCGCCGATGAGCCGACCACCGCACTCGATGTGACCACTCAGGCCCAGATCATGGATCTGATGCTGCAACTCGCCGACGACCGTGGGACGGCAGTGTTGCTCATCACCCACGACCTCGGTGTTGTCGCCGGCTTCTGCGACCGGGTGCAGGTCATGTACGCCGGTTCCATCGTGGAGAAGGGATCGGCCGCAGAGATCTTCGAAAACCCCAAGCATCCCTACACCTGGGGCCTGCTTGGCTCGATGACGCGGCTCGACGAGGCCCAGCAGCACAGACTCCTCTCGATTCGGGGTGCCCCTCCGTCGCTCATCGACCTCCCGGTCGGTTGCAGGTTCCGGCCCCGGTGCGACTTCGCAATCGACATGTGTCAGGATCAGCTCCCGCTGTTGCGTGACATGCAGGACGGCCGCGAAGCGGCGTGTCACCGTGCCCACGAGCTCGACCTGAAGGCGCTGGCCGAGGCCGGGGAGGCTGCGACCGGATGACGACCGCTCCCGAAACCACGGATTCGAACACGCTCGAGGGCGAGACCCTCCTCAAGGTCGAGAACCTCGTCAAGGAGTTCCCGATAACCAAGGGAGTCTTCTTCAAGAAGCAGACCGGTGCGGTCAAGGCTGTCTCCGGCGTGTCGTTCGACGTGAAGCGTGGCGAGACAATGGGACTCGTCGGCGAGTCAGGGTGCGGCAAGTCCACCACCGCTCGAACCCTGCTGCGCTTACTCGAACCGACGTCGGGCGACATCTGGTTTCAAAGCCAGCTCGGCGTCGATGGCGGTGAGACCAACGAGGTCATCAACATCGCTACGGCCGACAAGAGCCGGCTCCGGGTGCTGCGACGCCAGATGCAGATCGTGTTCCAGGACCCCTACGCCTCGCTGAACCCAAGGATGACGGTCGCCTCGATCGTTGCCGAGCCGATGGTCGTGCACGGCGTGGGAGATCAGGACAGCCGCCTCGACAAGGTCAAGGAGCTTCTCCAGGTGGTCGGGCTCTCCCCAGAGCACACCAATCGCTACCCGCACGAGTTCTCGGGCGGTCAGCGCCAGCGCATCGGTGTCGCCCGTGCCCTTGCACTGAACCCGAAGTTCATGATCCTCGACGAGCCCGTCTCGGCACTCGACGTCTCGATTCAGGCGCAGGTGTTGAACCTGCTCGACGATCTCCAGGAGGAGTTCGACCTCACCTACCTTTTCATCGCCCACGATCTGTCGGTGGTCCGCCACATCTCGGATCGCGTTGGGGTGATGTACCTCGGGAAGATGGTCGAAATGGCTGACCGGGACACCCTGTACGAAGAGCCGATGCACCCCTACACGCACGCCTTGTTGTCGGCGGTGCCCATCCCCGACCCCGCTGTCGAGTCTCAACGAGAGCGGTTGCTGCTCGAGGGAGACATCCCGTCTCCGATCAACCCGCCCCCTGGATGCCGGTTCAACACCCGTTGCCCCAAGGCCGTTGCCGGGCACTGCGACGTCGACGAACCCGTCCTCACCGAAGTGTCGCCGGGTCACGTGGTTGCCTGCCACTACCCCGAGGTTCGCAAGGCTTTCTAGGGGTTCGGGCGTGCCGGCTACTGGTACACTCCCGCCCCGTTCGTCGGAGTGGCGGAATTGGTAGACGCGCTAGGTTGAGGGCCTAGTGGGACATTGTCCCGTGGAGGTTCGAGTCCTCTCTCCGACACTGGGTGTCGACCTTTGGTCGACACCTTCGAGTTTGCCAAGGGCAAACTCGGTGCTCGGCGATCGACACGTTCGAGGTTGCCTCTTTCGAACCCCAGCTCTGTTTCCTGGGGCTGAGGCGCGTCGTAGCATCGGCCCATGACGCTCAGTGCTGGGATCCTTCTCTATCGACACGAGCCTCTCCGGGTTCTGATCGCTCACCCTGGTGGGCCGTTCTGGGCCGTCAAGGACAAGGGGGCATGGTCGATCCCGAAAGGCCTTGTAGACGCCGGCGAAGAGGTGCTCGGGGCGGCTCGCCGCGAGTTCACCGAGGAGACGAGCGCCGATCTGCCCGAGTCGGGATTCGTAGATCTCGGCCGCACCACTCTCAAGAGCGGCAAGGAAGTGGCTGCGTTCGCCATCGCCGGTGAGGTCGATGCCGACGCTGTTGTCTCAAATACCTTCCCACTCGAGTGGCCGCCAAAAACGGGACGCATGATCGAGGTCCCGGAGATCGACGTGGCCTCATGGGAGACACCGTCGGATGCTGTCGATCGCCTCAACCCCGCGCAGGGAGTGTTCGTCGAACGCCTCGTCGGGGCGCTCGCCGACGGGGTTCCCGAGCAAGTCGAAAGCCGGGATACGTGGCCGATCCGCCAACAGGTGTTGCGTCCCCATCAGTCGGTCGAGGAGATGCTGCAGGCGGACGAGGACACCGCCACCCACTTCGCGGTTCGGTCTCATGACCAGGTTGTGGCCATCGGTTCGGTCTTCACAGACCCGGGTCCCGGTGCGGATCTCCGGGTTCGGTTCATGGGAACCGCTCCTGAGCAGCGAAGAAGGGGCCTGGCTTCGCGGATCCTCGAGCGGTGCATCGATCTTGCCGCACGCGCCGGCAGCGACCTGTGGTGCAGCGCTCGAGTACCGGCATCCGGCTTCTACCTCGACCACGGCTTCGAGACCGTCGGTGACCCCCATGACGTGGAAGGCATCGGCCCGCACGTGACGATGCGCCGGGCACGTCAGGACGCCGACATCCGTCCAGTGGTCGGGCTCTCGTAGGATCTGGGTATGACCTGGTGGGATCGACTCAAGGGAGTCCTCAAGCGAGAAGCTGACGACGTCGCCGAAGGGATGCGTGAGGTAGGCCGCAGCCTCGACGACGCTCTCGCCCGCAAGGAACGCGAGGCGGCGGCAACGCCGGCAGAGCGGGTCGACATGATCCTCGATGAGATCGCCGAGGAAGACCAGCGTTTCGACGAGATCGCCGGCAAAGTACCGGATGCCGACGCCGTGGGCGCTGACCGCCCCCGGACCCGTGTTCTCTTCGAGGAGGACGTCGAGGCCACGCCCCGATTGGAGGAGGCCCGCGCCGGGATCACCATCGATCCGATCGGAGCAGACCAGGCGATGAGCGAGGTCTTCGACTTTGTGGTGACCATCGCTCTAGGGCTCAGCAACGAGCAGCTGACCGAGATCGCGACGGCAGTGGAAGAGCACGTCCTGGTGGTTGACACCCTGGAGCGAACGCCAGGGGAGTTCTGGGTTGCGGCACCAGCCCTCCACAAAGACGACGTGGGGCTTCTGGCCGCATCGGCCGCGGCCCAAATCCTCGAGCGCTGACTCAGATCTCGCGTCGGCTGGTGAGGTACGCCCCGATCAACACCGTTGCGATCCCAACGAGTGCGACCCAACCCACCATCTCGTCGCGGAACACGACTCCCATGACGATGGCGACCAGCGGAACGAAATAGACGGCTACCGAGCCCCTGGTTGCGCCTGCACGGCCGACGAGGGTGGCCATGGCCACGAACGCCCAACCCGTGCCGAAGACGCCAAGGGCGACAACCGCGGCGAGTGGCCCCCAGGCGAAGGTTGAGTCCGTCGCTGCGGCCAGCCCAAAGGGGGCCAGGGCAGCCACGGCGACGAGCTGGGCGCGCAGCAAGATCGGCAAGGCGCCGTACTGCTGCTGCAGCGGAACAGCGAGATTCACCGCCAGCCCGTAGCAAGCGGTCGCGAAGAGGACCAAGCCGATGCCGAGCGGCGATGATCCACCGCTGATGGACGGCGCCGCAATCAGGACCACGCCGGCGAATCCCACGACGAGCCCAAGGATCTGGATTCGGCGAGGAGCCGAGCGCAAGAGGACCGATGCAACCAGCGCCGAAAAGAGCGGCATCGCGCCGTTGAGCATCCCGGCGAGTGCCGAGTCGATCCATTGCTGGGCGATGGGGAACATCGCCAGGGGAACCGCCATCCACACCAAACCCAGGACGATGATCCGTGGCCAGGCTTCCCGGGGCACGCTCGATCTCGCCGAGCGGAGAACGGTCAGTGCCAGGGCGCCGAAGAGGACGCGCAGGAATGTGATCAGAAACGGCGAGAAGGCGTCGAGGCCGATGGCGATGAACAAGAACGACGATCCCCAAATACCGGCGGCAGCTGCCAGAAGCGCCCATTCCGTGGGGCCAAACGCCTCGCGACTTGTGCCGTGGCTGGTGGCAGCGAGCCGTGTCACGCCGCCGCAGGCTCCGCAAGCATCCGGCGGCCACCCACCACCAGGGCAACGACGATGACCGCAGACGAGCCTGCGATGTACACGGGCACCATTCCGACGAGATCCGCAACGGCAGATCCGACGATGGCTCCCAGTGGCAGACCCGCCCAGGCAATAGAACGGGACGCCGCGATCACCCGTCCCTGCAGGTGTTCGGGAGTGCTCGTCTGGCGCAGTGTCGTCAGGGCCACGTTGACCCAGCCGACCCCGGCAAGGCCGACGCCGGCGGCAATTGCACTCCAGAACGTGCGAGTCACTGCCACGGTCAGAAAACCGCTACCGAGCATGACCAGACCTGCGATGAACATCGCAGCCAGCGATGAGTGTCGCTCGACCCGGGGAGCGATCGCGACGCCGATGCTTCCAACGGCGGCCTGGACGCCAATGAAGGCACCGACGTGAACTCCGTCAGAGAGGCCGGCGAGCTGCTCGAGTTTCGGAATCTCCGCCGCCACAAACAGCACCAGAAGGGCTTCCAGAGGCGTGAACACCAGGTTGGTGACGGTCCCCGCCAGCGTCGCGGTGCGCAAGACGGCGTGGCGCATGAGAAACCCGAGTCCGGCCCGCATCTCGTCGAAGAACGCCAGTCTCGGTTGGCGTTGGCGCTCGTACGCGGGCCGAATCATCGTGAGAAACACGGCCGAAGCCGCAAATGTGATGGCGTTGAGGATGAACGCGGTCTCGAAGCCGATGGCGGGGAGCCCCACCACCAGGCCGCCGATGACCGGCCCCGCCACGAACGCCGCAGTCCGGGCCAGTTGGAGTGCCGAGTTCGCCTTGAGGAGGAGCTCCTCCCCAATGGCCTGAGGCATGTAGGCCTGGAGGCCAGAGTCGAAGAACACCGCCATCGACCCCACGATGAACGCAGCGGCAAACACCATGTAGGGAGCCACTGAGTCCGAATACACGCCGAGCGCCAGCAGCAAGAAGGCGAGAGAACGGGCGATGTCAGCGAACACAAGCATGGGCCGAAGCCGAATCCGGTCGAGGATCACACCCGCTGAGAACCCGAACAACAGCATCGGCACGGTCTCGGCGGCAGCTACCAGCCCAAGATCGAGCTCACGCCCCGTCAGTACGACCAGGAAGTAGGGGAGCGTGAAGTAGGCGATGTAGTCGCCAAACAACGAGATCGCCTGGCCCCACACGATGGGACGGACGTTGTACGAGGCGCGACTGGTGCGGCGCAGATTGGTGAGGTCGTGGTCGATCGCCATCGGGCGGCGATGGTACCGGTGGTCGGGTACCGGCGTGGGCTTCATATGATGGGCGACATGGAGACCATGCCCCTGTTTCCGCTGCAACGCGCACTGCTCCCAGGTCAGCCCATGGTGTTGCAGGTCTTCGAGGCCAGGTATCACGCCCTCCTGGCAGACATTGGCCTGGTCCCGGGTGTGGAGTTCGAGCCGACCGATCCTGGAGAGCGTCCGCGATTTGGTGTGGTCTACATCAAACACGGCGCCGAGATCGGTGGGTCTGCCACCCATCACGACGTGGGAACCATCGTGCGGGTGGAAGCTGCCCGCGACCTCGATGACGGGCGCCGGATGATCGTGGTACTGGGCGAACGCCTTTTTCGGGTCGTCGAGACGCTGCCGGATGATCCGTATCCCCGAGCCGTAGTCGACCCATCTGCGGAGATCGACGAGGCATTCGGGGGAGACGTCGGCGTCGATGAGTTGGGCAAGGCGTTGCGCCGTTATCTAGCGGTCCTGGCAGAGAGCGGACGGCCCGCCAACATCGCGATCGAGATCTCGTCCAATGCCGCAATGGCCTCCTATCAAGTAGCCTCCCTGCTGAGGCTTTCCAATCCCGAGGTCCAGGAGCTCATGGAAGCAAACGGCGTCGAAGAACGCGTACAGCGAGAGGTGCGGTTGCTGGAGCTGGAGACCCAGCTCCTCGAGCGAACGATGGGAGCAGGCTGATGCCAGGCCCCACAGAACTGCCCCAGCTCGTTCAGGATTTGGTGGGGATGTCGAAGGACTACCTGCGTGAGGAAACTCTCGAGCCGGCTCGAAGGCTCGGACGATACGCCGGGCTCGGTTTCGCTGGCGCGGCCGCATTCGCGGTGGGCGCCC
>JABDMN010000137.1 GCA_013001485.1 Acidimicrobiia bacterium | reverse complement strand
TTCTACTGGGACACGGTTCGGGTCTTTGTTGTGGGCAGAGTTCGGTACCGGTGCAGGGTGGGGACCGCAGCTGTTGGGTGACTACAACGGTGATTCGGTGACTGATATCGCCAACTTCCACCCAACGTTGGGACGCTGGTGGGTATCAGTGTCATATCTCGACCGGTTCGTCACCACCAAATGGGCCGAAATCGGACCAACCGACCCCCTCTAGGCAACGAGCACTCAAGACGGACGGGGTCCTTCCCGATATACAGGTGTCTGATACGCGGAAGGAACAACGACTCATGAATTGCTCTCGCTGCTCGGCCGAGGCCGTCGTCAAGCGTGACAATGCCTATTACTGCGGCAAGTGCGCCATGGCACGCGACTGGGAGTCCGTGATCGCGGTCGTCCAGTCGGGTGACAGCTCTGGCGTCGTCGTTTTTGGCGCCGAAGAGCCTGTAGCCCCGGAGGCTGCACCGGACCCCGAGCCGGCGCCCCAGCCCGTGGCCGTGGCCGAAACGCCCGAGCCCGTTGCAGCAGCCGAGCCCGAGCCGGTTGCAGCAGCCGAGCCCGAGCCAGCACCTGAACCCGAGCCCGAGCCCGAGCCTGAACCGGCTGTGGCACCAGTTGCTGCATCCAATGGCAGTGGCGACCTTCCGCCCGCCGACCCATTCGGCTGAACCAACAACCAGATCTACCAGCGAGAGGCCGTCCCAGAGGGGCGGCCTTTCCGGGTTCTGGACCGAGTCTCGGCCCAGCGTCTCGTCGGGATCCACACCAGGGCTGCCAGCGACAGGATCACCGCGCCGATCCCGAACGTCTCCCGCTCGCCAAGAGAGTCCGCGAGACGAGTTCCGATGACGGGCCCAATCGCCTGACCGGCGCGGATCGACGACACCCATGTCCCGATGGCTGCGCCGCGATAGGTGCCTGTGGCGGCTTCGGTGAGGAACACCTGCACCACCGGGAACACCGACCCGATGCCGAGCCCGAATGTGAACAGACCCAGCGCCACGAACGGCAAACCGGGGGCAATTCCGACGATGGCGAAGCCGACCGCTGACAGCGCGATGGCTGCGGTGAGCATGGGGGTCCGGCCCAGGGAACGCACGACTCTGGCCGAGGAGATCGCTGCGATCGAGCTGCCGACCGACGCAGATGCCTGGATGAAGCCGCGACCCGATGGACCCACCTCGAAGACACGTTCGAGGAAGAGCGGGGTCGTGGTGAAGCCAAAGCCGACGAAGCACAGCATCACGATGAACGAGAAGGGGAGCAGCCCGGCAAACGACACGAGCTTGCCGGTCTCCTTCATCTCTCCGACCATGTCGCCGAGGTGCCGCCACGGGGCTTCGACCGTGCCCTCGGGCTTGCCGGGGAGGATGCGGATGAACGGGATGATCGGGAGGGCGAGAGCGAACACGGCGAACGGGAGAAACGACGAGACCTCGGCGAGTGCTCCACCCAGCACAGGCGCGACGAGCGTCATGCCGGTGATTCCGGCGAACTCGATGCCGATCGCCCATTGCCGCTCGGGCCCTTCGAACGCGTCCCCGATGATCACGGCCCCCAGACTCAAGAGCCCCGACGTGCCGATGCCCTGGACAGCGCGGAGGCCGACGAGCAGCCAGAAGTCCCGAGCGAAGAAGCACGCCGCGCCGGCAAGCCCGAAGATGATCAACGAGGCGAGGATCACCTGGCGACGCCCGTAGCGGTCGGCGAGGTAGCCGATGACCACAGCCAGAACGATGCCCGGCATCGCCACGGCACCCTGCACCAGTCCGATGGCGCCCCGGGAAACTCCAAGGTCCGCAGCGAGGTCGGGGAGTGCTGGCGCAACGATCGAGAACGACATCACTCCGAGACCAGAGATGATGACGATGACCGGAAGCATCCGGCGGGGCGAGCTCACAGGGTGAGAGTCAACCCTTGACCGCGCCCTGGAGGGCGCTGACGATGCGGTCCTGCATGATCAGGAACAGCAGGACGATGGGGGTAGCACCGATGACGGCTGCGGCCGAGATCTGCCCCCACTTGGCCGTGTATTGGGAATCGATGAACAGGTTCAACCCGGTCGCATAAGTGAACTGGTCGACGTCGTTGATCAACACCTGGGCGAGGATGAACTCGTTGTACAGGCCGATGAACGTGATGATGAAGATCACGATGAGGATCGGCTGGGTGAGCGGGAAAATGATCTTCGAGAAGATGTCCCAATCCGTTGCGCCGTCGACGCGCGCCGCCTCGTCCAACGACGTCGGGATCGAGTCCATGAAGCCCTTGATCAGCCACGTGTTGACGCCGACGGCGCCTCCCAGATACACCATGATCAGGCCAGTGTGGGTGTTGAGACCGATCTTGGGGAAGATGGTCACCCCGAAGTCGGATCCGACATAGAGGGCCAGGGCGCCAAAGGCGACCGCACCACCGAGGAACCACAGCAACCACCGCATCCGACTGCTTTCCCACCCCCGCATCCGACCGATGGCGTAGGCCCCGATCGCAAACACCAACAGCGGCACCACAACCAGCCAGATGGGTGCCTGGCGTGCCTCCGGGAACGTGGTCTCGAGCGTGTCGAGCAGCAGGAAGATCGCCACGAAGGCGAGGAACTGCGGGAACATCTGGACGAGGAGGATCGAGATCAGACCCAGCCGACGTCCAGCCCAGCGCAGCCGTGAGAACGAATAGGCGGCCAGCGCCGACATCACCAGCTGAGCGGACGCCGCAATCAGCGCGATCTTGATCGAGTTGAACAGCCACACCGGGAACGGCGTCGATGACTCCGCGCATGAGAACGGTGGGAATCCGAACTCCCAGGAGCAGCCCTGGAACAGCTGGGTGTAGTTCGACAGCGTCGTCTCGGACGGCCAGAACTTCACCGTGGTCAGCGAGTCGAGCGTGTTTATCGAGGAGGTGATGATCCAGGCGATGGGGAACAAGGCAAAGGCAACACCGAGGAGCGCGGCGAGATGTCGCCATCCCGTTTCGCGGAACCAGCGGCGGAACGAGGGCCGGTTCATACGCGGGGTCTTTGCGGTCTCGGCAACCACGGTCGCTTCGTGCTCATAAGTTGCCATAGATGGTCTCCAGGCGCTTGGTGAACCGGGACGAGAACGCAGCGATGGTCGCAACGATGAAGAAGATGAAGATCGTCAATGCCGAAGCCAGGCCGTACAGCGCTCCGCGGCCCGATTCGACTGCAAGGTCAAAGGTGAAGCTGATGAGGATGTCGGTCTCGCCGACAGGAACCGCGTACTGGGTCAGCGGTGGTCCACCTCCGGTGACCAGGAAGATGTTGAGGAAGTTGTTGAAGTTGAACGAGAACGAGGCGATGAGCAGCGGGGCGATCGACACCATCAACAGAGGAAACGTCACCTTCCGGAACACCTGCGGTGCGGCCGCGCCGTCGACCCGGGCCGCCTCAGTCAGCTCCTTGGGGATCGATTGCAGGGCCCCCGAGTTGATGAGGAAGAAGTACGGCACTCCCTGCCAAACCGTCACCAGGATCACCGCCACCTTTGCCCAGAACGGATCGGTGAGCCATGGAATCGCAACGTCCAACTCGAGCAGGCCAAAGAATGACCCGATGCCCTCCAGGGCGCGGTTGAGCTGCCCAAAGCTTCGGTTGAGCATTCCGCGCCAGATCACCAGCGAGATGAACGCCGGGGCCGCGTACGGGATGATCAGCAGAGAGCGGTAGATGCGCTTGAACTTCATCTTCGGGTCCTGGAAGACCATCGCCAGACCGAGGCCCAGGATGAACTGGAAGATGACCACGATCACGGCGAAGATCACATTCCACGTGAACACCCGGATGAACGGATCCCGGAACCCCGGATCGGTCGCAACCTTGGTGATGTTTCCGAACCCGATCACTTCGCGCCAGCCGGGATTGATGCGCGTGTCTGCACACGAAAACGCCGCGTCCACTTCGATGCAGTTCTCTTGATTGAGCCTGTCGAACATCACCTCGGTGGTCTCGTCCCATACGAAGCGGGTTTGGGCCAGCCGAGCGGTACTCAGCGTCCGTGCCCTCGCCTCACCGTCAGGGACGTCGAGGATGAAGGTGTCGATGTCCGGGATCTTCTGTGCGATGGCGAACGTGTTGATGGCCTCGATGCCATCGATGGTCTCCGGGAGTCCATCGCCGTCAGCGTCGACGAGGGTGGCCGCGGTGAGGTCGTCCAGCACGACCTCATCAGGGATCGGGTCGGAAACGGTGCGTGGGTTTCCGTAGAAGGTCTCGCCGGTATCGGGGTTGCGCACGAACATCTTGAAGCCGTCAGGCGTCTCGAACCACAACATGTCGAGCGTCGGGGCTCCCTCGGGTTCGATGAGGCTGAGGCCGCCCTCGGTCAGCTGTGTGACCACCTGGTCCTTGGTCAGGAAGTTGCCTGTCGACCAGTTGGTGAACGCGACGTAGACGCTGAAGATGATCGGCCACACCATCAGGATCGTCAGGAACAC
>JABDMN010000120.1 GCA_013001485.1 Acidimicrobiia bacterium | reverse complement strand
GTCATCAGTCATCTCGATCCGGACCGTGAAGTCAGACGTGAACAGCGCCGAAGCGGTGAAGGCGTACGAATAGTCGATGTAGTCGGCGTCGGTGATCTCGGTGCCGGTCCCGGGCAGATCGATCGCGGTGGTCCACGGACCCGTCGACGAAGGCCCCACGAAGACGGTGAGACTCGCATTCTTCACCTTCTGCCGCCGGATCTTCATGGTCAGCTCGCCCTCGATGAACCCGGCGATGTCGGCCGACCGCCAGACGCCTTTGTCCTTCGTCTTCATGTACAAGCTGTAGATGGGGAAGCTTCCGTCCTGTTGGACTCTCATGTCGTTCGCATCCGGGTCGGTTGTCTCACCGATCTCTTGCCAGCCTGCCTTCCAATCGAAGCCAACCTCGCCGTCGTTTTCGATGTAGGAGATGGCATTGAACTCGTCTCTGAAGCTGCCGCTCGTCGTCGTCGGTGTGGCGATGACGCTGCCAGGAATCGCCTGCCACGTGGACCCAGCCGGCTCCGGATCGCTGATCACGACGTTGGTAGCCGGCCCAGCACCTGTGTTGGTGACGGTGATCGTGTACTCAATGGTGTCACCGGGGGACACCAGACCGGTGGGGTTGGCGACTTTGTCCACGCCGAGCGTCGGCGGGAATGTTCCGCCGAAATCGTTGTCTGAATCCGTGTTGCCGAAGCCCGTGAAATCGGCCTCGTTCACGTCTGCCGTCGTGTAGATCCATCCGGCCGGAAGGTCGGCCGGGTCGATGTCGACGACGAAGTTCCCGTCGGCGGCGAAGGTGAGCTCGTAGAAGCCTGAGCCATCCGTCTCGATCGTGGTGAGCGGCCAATCACCGCCGTCGACGACGCCGTCGTTGTTCGAGTCGCGATAGATGGTCAGAGTCACGCCCGGCAGCGGCGTGTCGCCGAAGTTGTATGTGGCGCTGGCGTCAGCGTCGTAGAACACCGTGCCCGAGATGGTGTTGGAGCCAAAGGCGCTGCGACACTCGACCGACTCATAGTCGCTGCCGTTGTCGATCTGCACCGGGTTCGAGCTGGTGCCCGTCCACTTGTCGACCTGATACAGGTAGTAGAGGGAGGAACCGTCGGTGGCCCACATTTGCCCGTCCTCGTCGATCGACATCCCTTCGAGATCGAAGATCCCGGTCGGACCCACAGTCGTCACGCTGCCGTCGGTGACGTCGACGATGACCAGATCGGCGTTGTTGGCCCCGTTGTTGGCAGCGCCGTATAGACGGCCTGTCTCGATGTCGAAGGCCAGCGAGTCGATGTCAGCGTTGGACCCCGATGCCGCGATCTCGAGGTAGTCGACTCCCAGCCCGAAGGCATCCGGGATGTGGCGGCCCGATGCGGGATCGATCTTGATCAACAGGTCCAGTGCGCCGGTCTTCCGGACTGCTCCCCAGAGAAGACCCGTATACGGGTCGAAGGTCAGTCCGTCGATGTCGGAGAATGCCTGCGGACCCGCGGCGCCGTCGCCGGACCCCACAGGGAAGAATCCCGTTGCGTCGAATACTCCACTGGTGGTGTCGATGATCCCAAGCTGGCCGGCGTCGATGCCATAGAGCGTGCCCGTGAACGCGTTCGCCGCGTTTGCCTCGATAGTCGACGTGCCCGTGCCGGTGCCAATGCTCACCTCGTTGGTTGCCGGGTTCGAGTCGGTGTGGTCGATGATGGTCAGGAGGTCATCGCCGGGAGGGCCCCCACCACCATCGGCAACAGCGCGGCACGCCCCACCCGGGCCGGTGACGAAGGTGGGCTCGACGACCAGGTTGTTGGTGGGGTCAGAATCCGCCTGATCGCCATCGACCGAAGCGGTGTTCTGAAGGAGCTGGCCGGGAACCGCAGCAGGGCTCACCGAACCGTCGATGACGATGGTCGTCGAAGCCCCGTCGGCCAGACCCCCTAGGTCACAGGTGAGCGTGGGTGCCGAGTACGAACATGAGCCCTGATCCGGGGTGGCCGACGCATAGACGTACAGGGACGGCAGGTCGTCGGTGACCATGACGTTGGTGGCGTCCTCCGTGCCATTGTTGGTCACGGTCAGCGTGTAGCTGAGGGGTATCCCCGGGACAACCGGGTCGGCCGAATCGGTCTTCACGACTTCGAGATCTGCGGGCGGGGCGACGTACACGGGAGCCTGGTTGAGCAGCGTCTTCGACTGCGTCGTCGGAAGAGCTGTCTCGTCCCAGGTCGTGGTGAAGTTGTTGTAGTAGTACGCGTCGAGCGGAACGGTTGCCCCGACGAGAGCATCAAACGACACCACCCACGAGGACCCGGCCGTGAGGTCACCGAGTGCCCATTCGAGCGGTCCGGAGCCAGACCCGGTTGGGTCGGACGACGGTGTCCCGCCAACAAGGGTGGACCCCGGCACATACGTGAACCCGGTAGCGAGGGTGTCGATCAGGTCAACGCCGAGCGCCGTGGCGTTCCCGTCGTTGGTGAGCGTGACGGTATACGTGACCGTGCCACCTCGCGCCTGCGTGTCCGGGTCGACGGTCTTCGACATAGTCATCTCAACGAGATCGCCGAGGTAGGTGCTGGTGCGCGCCTCCGCTGGCGGAGTGTCGTCACTGGTCGCCACGACCGTGTTGAGCAGCACATCCCCGCTGAGGTTGTTGACGTCGACGGTGTAACTGCGGGCCTCGCCGGGCAAGAGGGTCCCGACGTTCCAGGTCAGATCCTGACCCGCCACGGTGTCGGGTGCGGGAGAGGCCGACACGTAGTCCATGCCGGGGTCGAGGATGTCCGTGAGGACCACATTGTCGGCGGAAGAGGCCGTGACATTCGCGATCGTGATGGTGTACGACGCAGAACCGCCCGTGGAAGCAACCGCGGGGCCGGTCTTGGAGATCGCCATGCATGTCTGCCCCGGTGCCGGAGCCGGTTCGTTGTAGCGCCACGCCGAGTCCTTCCCGCCACCATCGAGACCGGCATCGCCACCGAACACCTCGGCGTCTGCGGTGTGGCAGATGTCCGGATCGAACGATGGCAGGACTCGGAGGCGGACCTCCACGAAGTTGATATCGCCAACGATCAACTCGCCGACGGCCCAGCGAATGGCATTGGTTCCGGCGGGAAGCGGGTTCGATTCGTTGAGGACACGACCGTCGTTGACTCCCGGCGTCACCGCGGTGAATGCGTAGTCCGGGATTGCGACGTCGTCGGGCGGGCCGAGACCGATGGTCGAACCGGGATACTGGATCCGCTCCCACGGTCCGACGGACGCGGTGTAGTCGTAGCCGTAGAACGTGTCCGGCCCCGCCACCGCAGACCCCACCAAATACGGCGTCCGCCCCCTTGGGGCGACATGCGGTTCAGACCCGGCTGGCTCGTCGCCCGGGTTTACTGGCGGTACGGTGCCGCCCCCGGAGCCGAACCAGTTCGTCATCTCGGCGTCCCACAGGTTGTGGGTGCGACACTCGGTGGCGCCGACGAACCCGGTCAGCTGACCGCAGGCGCTCGGCTCGATGCGGTAGCCGTTATCGACGGTCGCCGACACGAGGTCGGGATCGGTGCCGCCCATCCAGGTGGTCTCCACGTACTTCGCAGTTCTCGGATCGGTCGAGAAGAAGATGCCGGTGTCTCCGTACACCTGAGGCAACGTTCCGATCTCCCACTCGCCACCGTCGTAGGGGTCTCCAGCATCGAACGGGGAAGGCCACGGGTGGTTGGTGCCACCGGCACCGCCGGGGATGCCGCCCGGGGATCCGACGGGGACATCGACGTAACCACCGCCCGTTGGCTCGACGACCGAGGCTCCGACGACCTCCAGGCCGTCAGGGACATAGAACGTCACGTAGCCGCCGGGACCGTCGATCGACCCGTTGTCGACCGGCGTGAAGCTGACGATCCACTCGAGGACGTCTCCACTTTGAATACCCGTCCCACGCGACGCGAGCATCGCCACGGTGTCGGGTGACATGAAGCTGGCGAGGTCGACCTGAGCAACCGAGTGGGCCTCAGCGGAGGGCGGGTTGGGATCAGCGATCGTGACGATCGAAGCCAGACCGACAACGACGAGAATCTGCCCCACCAGGGACAATCCCGTGAGGGCGGCGAGGATCTGTTTGGCCCTTGATTTCATACGAGTGAACCCACCTAGCGAATAACCGTTCATGATCTAGCTCACTAGTCATCGGCAACCGCACCCGGGTTCCTTTAACCACTCTGTGTAGGGAATATCTGGTACGAAACCTGGAACGAACCAGCCGCTCCGCGGACCGAAGTGTTGCGCTCATCGGGAGCGCTGGACGCGTCATCACCGCTTACCGAACCGCCCTCTCCCCCGACCCACCTCGCGGCCAGCGGGAGAGCGTCGAGTGTGGACGGATGAGCCGCCTGTCCACACCGCTGTGCCATGCAGGACAACTGCAATCCCCTCCCCCGAACGGCCCGTAGCGCAGTTGGTTAGATGAGGTGGCTTCAGGTGCGCGACACCAAGACACCACTCCCACCCGGAGCGAAAGCTGAAGACACCTCAAAGGGGACGGATGAGCCCCCTGCCCACACCGCCGTACCGTGAGGGACAACTACTGCCCCCCTCCCCCTCGCCACGCTCGGGTACTCCCCCCTTGAAGGGGGGAGAGACGGGCCCGTAGCTCAGTTGGTTAGATGAGGTGTCTTCAGGTGCGCGACACCAAGACATCACTCCCACCCGGAGCGACAGCTGAAGACACCTCAAAGGGGACGGATGAGTCCCCTGCCCACACCGCCGTAAGATCACCTCGAACGGGCCCGTAGCTCAGTTGGTTAGATGAGGTGTCTTCAGATGCGCGACCAAGACATCACTCCCACCTAGAGCGACAGCTGAAGACACCTCAAAGGGGACGGATGAGTCCCCTGCTCGTACACTCCCCACGTCG
>JABDMN010000116.1 GCA_013001485.1 Acidimicrobiia bacterium | reverse complement strand
GAGCAACATCGACCCCGCGATCAACCCGAGCCGCATCAAGAATCCGACCAAGGCGGCGGCATGATACAAACCCAGAGAGATCCTCGCAGCCTTCGACAAGATGAACCCGGCCACTAGGAAATTGGCGGCGACGATGGCGACGCCGGCGAGGGCTCCGAGCGCCCCGGCTCCGCCCCTGATGACCCAGAAAACGGCCGCGAGAGCGGGCGCGACCCACACAGCACGAGCGACCATGTGCCTGGCAATGACGGCCTCGACGTCCGGCCCGTCGATGCGGGTGGTGATCGGCTCGGTAGCCGATTGCTCAGTCATCGGTTCGCCCCTCCACGAGTACATCCGACGCCCGATAGAGCTTGATGAACCCGGATACGGCTCCGGCGATGATGCCGATGATGGTGAAGACAGGCTGGGTGCCGAACAGCCAATCGAGGCCAAAGCCGAGGATGAAGCCAGAGATCCACGACGCGAAGAAATCGAAAGCGGGGCCTGTTCCCTCGGTGAGGTTCGCCACGTATCGCCGCGGACCCGCATCTGTCTGGGGACCTTCGGTCATCCCCGCACCCTCTCCGCCGATAGCTTGTGAAATGATTCACAAAGTGTTTCGGTGACAATAGCACCAGGCCACACCTGGATATTCCCGGGTCTCATACGTGGCCGGGGAAGTCGTCGGGGTACGGAGGAAAGGCGGCGGCGAGCTGGCCGATGTCGCTTGCGAGCTCCGCCAGTCGAGGCTCGTCAACACGACGACGCAGGGCGTCGACGATGGTCGCCCCGATCGTCACCATGTGCTCCTGCTTCATCCCAACGGTGGTCACCGATGGAGTCCCGATCCTCAGCCCGGATCCGATGGCGGGTTTGCGCGGGTCGAAGGGGATGGTGTTGAAGTTCAGTGTGATCCCGATGTCATCGAGGAGCTGAGCGGCCTCTTTGCCGGTGAGCTCCTCATCGATCGACCTCAGGTCGACGAGGAACATGTGATTCTCGGTGCCCCCGCTGACGATGCGCGCTCCGAGACTCGCCATGGTCTCGGCCATCGTGGCTGCGTTGCGGACGACCTGGTGGGAGTAGTCGGAGTACTCCTTCGTGGCGTTGATGCCGAAACCCACTGCCTTGGCGGCGATCTGATGGTTGATCGCACCCCCCTGGGCGTAGGGGAAGACCGCTTTGTCTACCGCTTTGGCGTATTCCTCGGTGGACAAGATCAGCCCGCCTCTGGGCCCTCTCAGAGCCTTGTGGGTTGTAGCTGTGACGATATGGGCGTGGGGCACCGGGCTGGGATGGGCGCCTCCGGCGATGAGACCGATGATGTGGGCGGCGTCCACGAGGAAGATGGCGCCGACCTCATCGGCGATCTCGCGGAAGCGTGCCCAGTCGAGGATTCGGGAGTACGACGAGTACCCGGCGATGATCATTTTGGGGCGATCTTCGTTGGCGAGTCTGTGGACCTCGTCCATGTCGATGAGTTCGGTTTCGGGATCGACACCGTATGCGACGAAGTTGAAGAGCTTGCCAGAGAAGTTGACCCTGCTTCCGTGGGTCAAGTGCCCGCCCTGATCGAGGGCCATCCCCAGGATCGTGTCGCCCGGCTCGAGGACGGCGAGATAGGCGGCCATGTTCGCCTGCGACCCGGAGTGGGCCTGGACGTTGGCGTGCTCTGCACCGAACAGCGACTTGGCTCGGTCGATGGCAAGCCGCTCGATCTCGTCGATGACCTCGCAGCCCTGGTAGTAGCGGCGACCCGGGTATCCCTCGGAGTACTTGTTCGCCAGTACTGACCCCACAGCCTGCATCACGGCAATCGACGAGTAGTTCTCCGAAGCGATGAGCTGGATGTGACTGCTCTGTCGTTCGGCGTCGCGGGCAATGAGTTCGGCAACCTCCGGATCCACTACTTCGAGCGGGCGGGGATCAGTGCTCATGGGTGACGAACCTCAGTCGGGAACGTGCACATTCTGGTCGTGTCACCGACGCGGCGCATCTACGCCTCGACCGGTCCGGGCCGCAGGACGTGGGGGCCGGGACGGGTGAGGTCGACGACCGTCGAGGGTCGCCCGCCGGCACCCTCGCCTTCGAGGTACAACGAGACGGCGTCGCCAAAGATGTCGCGGGCCTCGTCCGCCGTCACCGCAGACGGTTGTCCTGCAAGGTTTGCGCTGGTGGCTGCCAGAGGTCCGGTCGCTTCGAGCAGCGCCTGAGTCACCTCGTGGTCCGGGCACCGCAGACCGACGGTGCGTGCCGCCGGATCGCCCATCCATTCCGGCGTCGTGTCGAGCTTTGCCAGCACAAGGGTCAGTCCTCCCGGCCAGTGCTTGCCGGCAAGATCGTGGGCTCGATCGTTGAAAGCTGCAAGCTCAGCGCCTTGCTCCGCGGTCGTCACGAGGATGGCGATCGGCTTGGTGTCGGCACGACCCTTCAACTCGTAGAGCCGCTCGAGTGCGTCGGGACGAAACGGGTCGGCAGCGATGCCGTAGACAGTGTCGGTAGGGACACCAACCAGCTGCCCTTCTTTGATGGCGGCTACCGCCGCAGCGAAATCTGTCATGGGCGAGGCAGGCTACCCGCTCAGGCCCGACCTTCGATGATGCGGGGGCGACCGGCCAGGTCGTTGTGGACGATGGGGCCGAATGGGGCGAACAGCTCGAGGGCTGCACCAGCCTGGGTCTCCCCGATCTCGAGGAGGAAACGGCCGCCGAGAGCGAGCCAATCGCCCAACTCATTCGCGATCCGCTCGATGATCTCGAGTCCTGACCTCCCGCCGACCAGAGCCAGGGTCGGCTCATGTTCGCGGACATCGATCGGCAAGGCTGACGCTTCGTCGGCGGCGACGTATGGCGGGTTGGACAGCAGAAGATCGATGGTGCCCCGAAGCCGGTCTGGAAGCGCCTCGAACAGATCGCCGCGGTGCCAGGCGACGTCGAGGTCCGTGTAGTCGCCGTTCTCCATGGCCAGGCCCAGGGCATCTGGCGACAAGTCGGCGCCGTGGACCTCGGCGGTTGGAACGGCGTGCTTGGTGGCGAGCGCCAAACACCCCGATCCGGTACACAGATCGACGACGGTCTCCGGGACGGAGCCTTTCACAGCGAGCTCCCACAGACGCTCTGTCTCGGGTCGAGGAATGAGGGCTCGGGAGTCGCAGAGGAGTTCGAGGGGACCGAACTGGACCGTGCCCTCGAGATACTGCAGGGGCTCACCGTTGCGGCGCCGTGATGCGAGTGAGGCGAACTGCTCCATGGTCTCGCCATCGACCTCTTCGAACGGGGTGAGCGTGCGACCCGCAGCGACCACAAGCAAACGTTCGGCCTCGTGCCTGGGGAGACCTGAGCCGGCGGCGACAGCGCCGGCCTCGGTCATTCGGCTGCGGCTTCGACGCCCTCGGCGAGCTTGCGAGCCTGGTCATCAGCCATGAGCGCGTTGTGGAGGTGGTCGAGGTCGCCGGCCAGCACATCGGGGAGGTTGTGAACCGTCTCACCGATGCGGTGATCCGTGATGCGGTTCTCCTTGAAGTTGTAGGTGCGGATCTTCTCCGAGCGCTCACCGGTCCCCACCTGGGATCGACGCTCCGAGGCCCGTTCCCCGGCCTGCTCGCTGATTTGTGCCTGCAGCAGGCGAGCTCTCAACACCCGCATCGCCTTCGTCTTGTTCTGCAGCTGAGACTTCTCGTCCTGGCAGCTGACCACCAGTCCGGTGGGTTTGTGGGTGATACGAACTGCGGAGTCCGTGGTGTTCACCGACTGGCCGCCCGGGCCCGATGAACGAAAGACCTCGATCTCGAGATCGTTTTCGTGGATGTCGACCTCCACAGCCTCAGCCTCAGGCAGCACCGCCACCGTCGCAACCGACGTGTGAATCCGCCCCTGGGACTCTGTCTTGGGAACCCTCTGCACGCGATGCGGGCCGGCCTCGTACTTGAACCGCGAATAGGCACCGTCGCCCTTCACCGCGAACGTCGCCTCCTTGAGGCCACCAGCTTCGGAGAACGAGACGTTGATCGATTCAACAACCCAGCCGTGCCGATCGGCATATCGGGCGTACATCTGATACAGGTCTCCTGCCCAGAGCGCGGCTTCGTCTCCGCCCACAGCAGACCGGATCTCGACGATGACGTCTTTCTGGTCATTGGGATCCTTGGGGACGAGCATCAGACGCAGCGATTGCTCGAGGTCGACGACCTCAGTGGTCTTCTCCCCGATCAACTCGTCGAGGTAGGAGGTCATGTCGGCATCGTTCTCTGATTGGCGCATCTCACGAGCTTCGGCAAGCTCCGTGCCGGCAGCTCGATACGCCTGATAGGCCTCGGTGATGGGTTTCAACTCGGCGTGACGTCGAGCCGTCTCGCGGTACCGATCCTGATCAGACAACACAGCCGGATCAGCGAGCTTGGCCAGCGTCTCGTCGTAGACAGCCACGACGTCGTCGAGCTTGTCCATGAGCGCGGTGTCCATCAGTCGGCCTCGAGGTCGAACTCGACCGCGAGCGCACCCGGAGCGATGGCGCCCCGGGACTCGACAGACGATCGCTCCTCGTCATCGAGGGCAGCCAGCAGGCTGGCGATGGCCACCTCGATCTGATCATCCGTGGGCTGCTTGGTGGTGATGGCCTGCAGCCACATGCCCGGGCGCGATGCCCACGCCATCCACCGGTATCCGGCGGCCGCCTTCAGCACCTCGTACGAAATGCCGGCAATCACGGGAATCAACAGGATGCGGGAAGCCACCTGCCAGGTGAAGGGCAGCTCGGCCAACGCCAGAAACACGAAGAACGCAACCAGACCCACGAGGATCACGAACGATGTGCCGCACCGCGGGTGCCGTGGGCTGTACCGCTCCACCGCCGCGACCGACATCGGATCGCCCGCCTCGTAGGCGTGGATCGTCATGTGCTCGGCGCCGTGGTATTCGAACACCCGCTGGATCTCTTTCGAGCGCGAGATGACCCACATGTAGCCGACGATGAGAGCGATCCGAATGACACCGTCGAGCACGACGAAGGCAATCGACGAATCTCCGAGGTATCGCTTGAGGAAATCGGCCGCGAACACAGGGATCAGTGCAAACAAAGCGATCCCCAAGACGATGGCGACCACCATGGTCAGAGCGATCTGCCACTTCGGGATCTCCTCGTCGCCCTCCTCTTCGATGCCGGCCTTCTGGGCGGACCAGGAAAGAGCGCGAAAACCCAGGCTGAGCGACTCGACGAGGACCATGATCCCGCGGAAAAACGGGATCTTCGCAAGACGGGAGCGCGAGGAGAGGCGAGGCAGCTCTCGGCTCATCGCTTCGATGACCCCATCGGGTCTGCGAACGGCGACGGCCCACCCGTTGGGCGCACGCATCATGACGCCCTCGAGCACGGCCTGACCGCCGACGGTGGCGCCAGGCGGTCGAGACATCTAGGACTCTGCAGGCTCCTCGGACACGGCGTCGCCGGTGTCCTCGGAGGTGGCAGCCTCAGCGGCTGGAGCGTCGGCTTCAACCGATGCCTTGCTGGACTTTCTCGACTTGGGGGTCGAGCCGCCATAGCGCTTGCGGAACCGCTCAACGCGGCCACCGGAGTCAACGAGCTTCTGCTTCCCTGTGAAGAAGGGATGGCACTCGTTGCACAGTTCGACGTGGAGCTCCTCGACCGTGGAACGGGTCTGGAACGTGTTGCCGCACGAGCAGGTGACCGTGGCGTCCTTGTAGTTGGGGTGGATGTCGGTCTTCATGTGGTGCTCCTCACTGCCCGCTCTTGGCTACCGAGGCCAGGAACTCGCCGTTGCTCTTCGTACTCCGAAGTCGATCCATGAGAAGCTCGAGGGCAGCTCCCGGCTCCAAGGCCAGCAGTACCCGACGCAGCTTCCAGACTTCGGTTAGCTCGTCCGGAGAGAACAACAGTTCTTCCTTTCGTGTTCCCGACTGTTCGATATCGATCGCCGGGTAAATCCGCTTGTCGGCGAGCTTACGGTCGAGACGCAGCTCCATATTCCCCGTGCCCTTGAACTCCTCGAAGA
>JABDMN010000078.1 GCA_013001485.1 Acidimicrobiia bacterium | reverse complement strand
CCGCCATGGGATCGACTCCATCGCAGTGAACCCCGACGCCCTCGCCCACACGCGCCGATTGGTCGCTGCGATCGAAGCCGATTTGGCCGGGTCGCCATGAGCACTCTCGATCCGGATCCGGGCCCGCCTCCCGTCGGTGGCAGAGCCGCTGAGGGAGTCATCACAATCGAGCGCTTCCTCGCCGACCACCAGCCGGCCACAGCCACCGGTAGCCTGTCACGGCTGCTGGATGACATCGCACTGGCCGGGAAGCTCATCGCCAGCCGGACCAGGCGGGCCGGACTCACGAAGTTGCTCGGCAAGGCAGGAGCCGTCAACCCGCAAGGCGAAGAGCAGCAACTGTTGGACGTCTACGCGGATGACGTCATGACATCGCTCCTATCAGGTCACGGGCGAGTGTGCGTCATAGTCTCCGAAGAGCAGCCCGAGCCCCTGCTGGTGGACGAGTCCGCTCCGTACGTTGTCGTGCACGATCCACTCGACGGATCGTCGAATATCGACTCCAACGTCAGCGTCGGCACCATCTTCGGCATCTACCGCAGGGAGAACGCCTCGATTCCACCCACGTCGGACGACTGGCTGCGGCCGGGTCGGGACCTCACGGCGGCCGGATATGTGTTGTACGGAACGTCAACCATGCTGGTCTACAGCGCCGGAGAGGGCGTACACGCCTTCACGCTGGACCCCGAGGTGGGCGAGTTTCTGCTGACGTGGTCGGACCTGCGCTATCCCGAAGACCCTGCCTACTACTCATTGAACTTGGCGTCGGCGCCCCAGTGGGAGCAGGGGATGAGGCGGTTCGTGGACTGGCTCCATCGCGACGACACCCCCACCTCGACGCAGCGGTATATCGGTTCGGCGGTGGCCGACTTCCACCGCAACCTTCTACACGGCGGAGTGTTCGGCTATCCGGGCGAAGTCGACCGACCCGAGGGCAAGCTGCGACTCGTGTACGAAGGAGCACCGCTCGCCTTTCTTGCTGAGCAGGCCGGGGGACGCGGTTCGGATGGCATACGAGACCTCCTCGACATCCAGCCAACCAGCATCCACCAGCGGACACCCGTCTTCGTGGGAGACCGTCAGCTCGTCGATCAGTTGGAGGCATGCCTCTTCCGGGAAACCTGATACGCGCCTTGGGTCCCCCGGCCCGTTGCTGGCGACCATCTCGCTCCCGTGGCCTCTTCGCCTTGTGGCCCTCCGATATGGATCTGTCGCCGTGTGAGCTCAGTTCGCTCGTGTATGCCGGCCACCGACGCCGTGCGCCCCACGTCCTGAATCGGTAGCGTTTCAGACCAGCGAAGGGAGGCACCGATGGGAAATCCAATTGTCCATTGGGAGTTGATGGGTCCCGATGGGGACGCCATGGCTGGGTTCTACAAGGACGTGTTCGGGTGGGAGTCGGAGGGGGTTCCCGGCTTCGATCAGTACTACATGGTGCCAGGCGATCATGCCGGCATCGGAGGTGCGGTTGGGAAGGGGTCGGCCGAGATGCCTGCCTACCTCACCATGTACATCGAGGTGCCGTCGATCGATGACCATCTCGCCAAGATCGAGGCGGCAGGCGGGGCCACGATGGTGCCGCGAACGGTGGTCCCGGACACGGTGGTGTTCGGGATGTTCAGTGATCCGGCCGGCAACATCGTCGGACTGGTCGAAGCGGACGAACCAGGCTGAGACCTCAGAACAGCTCCTCACCGGGAATCGACGACGCCTGAGCGAACCAGTCGGTCAGTTGGCGCTCGTCCACCTCTTCGTTCTCGTGGATGTGGAGATAGCGCACATCACCGCTCTTCGACGTCTCCGGCGGCAGCGGAGTGAGGTGAGCCCCATTGAGGAAGGTGACCTTGATGTAGCGGGTGAAGCAGTGGAAGCTGACGAACCAGCCCTGGCCCTCGATGCCGTAGAACGGAGAGTTCCAACGGACTGCCCTTCGCACATCGGTGACGGCTTCGCCGATCAGCCGGTCGAGACGGCGACCCACGTCGCTCTTCCAACCGGGCATGGCTGCGAGGTAGGCCACAACGGGTTCGTCGCCGTCGCCCTTCGGGATCTGGGGATTGCCGCCCGACAACAGCCTCGGTTCGTTGCTCACGATGGCACCGCGATCACCGGCGCATGAGCGCCGACTGGTAACCCCAGTCGATCTCGGGCTCGGGCTCGAAGTACTCGAAAGAGACCACCTCGAACGAGGCCTCGTAGAAGGCGCGCATTCGCTCGTCGGTGCGCAACGAATAGAACCGCTTCGGCTCGTACCAGTCGTCTTCCCAGGTGCCCTCCTGGTCGTGACCGCCCCATGTTCCCGACCAGAACCATCCGCCGGGGCGGATCACCTCGGCGATGCCGACCAGAACCTCGGGGAGCTCGGCATCAGGGATGTGCATGAGGCAGCTGGCTCCCCACACACCATCGAACGAGCCTGGGGAGAAGCCGAGGTGTGCCATGTCACGGACCTCGGCTGTGACGCCCTTCTCACGGATCTTCTCGACGTTGCCGGGCGAAAGGTCGGTGGCAGTGACGTCGAAGCCATGGATGTCGAACCATTGCGAGGTGAATCCCACTCCGGCACCGATCTCCAGGACCGTGCCACCGGACGGAATCCGCTCTGCGAAGTCGGCACGAATGAGGTTGCGCCAGTCGGGTTCGCCACGTTCCTCGCGACCCTCGACGTTGGAGTCGTAGGCGGCGATCAGGTCGGCGAGTCTCTGCTGGGTGTCCATGGCGGCGAGCCTACGCCTCAGTCGAGGTACTTGACCCAGAGATCGCTCTGGAACTGTCGTTCGAAGCCCATCGCGAGATAGAAGGGCTGGATCGAACCAACCCACACCTTGTCGGCTCCCTCGTCGACGGCGCGCCTGATGCACTCGAGGACGGCAGCACTGCCAAGACCCTTCCGGCGGTATGTCGGGTCCGTACACACTGGCTCGACGTAGGCGAGCTTGTTCTCGGGCACCACCCAGATGCCCGAATAGGCCGCGTAGTCACCGTTGGGTGCAACCACCACGATGTTCATGTCGTGGCGGTAGCGGGGAGCCGACTGCATGAAGCGGCGTCCGGCGACGTCGTCGGCCGGTACGGGTCCCTCGTGGTTGAACCCCCGCCACTGGACTCTTCCCAGCTTGCGCAGGTCGTTCTCAACTGCGAGAGATTGCAGCCGGTACCCGCCAGGCAGCGGCGGGACGCGCACCCCGCCGTCGACGGGAAACAGCGACTGATGATCGACCGAAGGCGGATGGATCTCGAAGCCCTCGGCGAGCACCATCGACCGGAGCGCGGTGTCGAAGTCGTTGACGTACAGGCAGA
>JABDMN010000057.1 GCA_013001485.1 Acidimicrobiia bacterium | reverse complement strand
ATACCCGGCTCTGCCGTCGACGCGGAGACGAGCTCAGAGGTATTCCGACGGACCGGCTCCGTCGAGAGAATCACCGCTCGTCTACCCATCCACTGAAGCCGCCTGTTCACCCGGCGGCGTCTGTGCTCACCCGAAGGCGAAGAACGCAATGGTCGCCGGGATCACGATGAAGACCACCAGGAACATCCCGATCGCGATCGCCCAGCGCCGGGGACGTTCGAGCCCGGAGAACTCGACGCTCATCTTGCCGAGCAGCGGTCGCCCTTTGTGATCCGTGTCCTTGTCTGGGATCGACACAGGCCCTCTCCTCACTCGACTTGGCTCTTGCGGCGGTGCGAACGCTCGAGACCTTAGGGCCGAATCCACCGGGAGTTCGTCGCTGAATGCCGCTCTCGGGTCGCGTCAGACCGAATCCGACCGACGGTCGCTCTGAGTCTCGCTCGTTCGGTCCGAGTCCAAACTCGTTCCCAGACCGGCCGGTATCAAGAGTGCGACGGTCACGAGGCAATAGACCAACCACCATGAGTTCACGAACCCACGTATCGCCAGCAACGTGAACACAGCAAGCGATGCCGCCACACCCAAGATCGCAACGGCCGGACCATTGGCCTTGCGAGCAATCCAGACGCCCAGGGCTACCGCCGCCGCGACGGCGACGATCGAGGGGATCTCGATCCCCAGGTTCGCAACCGTGGCCGAGTCGGGACGCGGATCCCGCGTCAGGTGGTGGATGACCATGCCATCGATCAGGCCGCGAGCGTCCCAGATCAGAAACGGGACGAGGGTCGCAGTGGCTGAGACGGTGGCGATCGCCACTCGCCGAAACCGCCACGCATCGGGCAATACCAACAGCACCGGCACAGCCAGCACGAAGTACTGCTTCGAGGCCAAGGCGAGCCCCAAAGCGATCGCTGAGGGCACTGGAAGCCTCCGCCACCACAGCACGGCGAGAAAGAAGAAGGGAAGGGCTGTGACCTCTGTCCAGCCAGCCGACACCATGTAGTACATCGCCTGGTTGGAGATGAGGAACGCAACACCTGCAATCGCAAAGGTGCCGACGGTTCCGTCCAATCTGTGCGACTGACGAATCGCGACCAACGAGAACACGGCAATTGCGAGCACCAGGGCGATCGCACCGCCCGTTCGGACATCGCCGTTTACAGCGTTCCCGAGGGCGTACCACACGAGATTGATTGGCGGATAGGTGTACTCCTCGATCAGTTCGTTGTCGCCGAGCGGCTTCGTCTCCATCACCGCGACGTTGCCTGTGGAGTACGGATTTCGGCCGTCCAGGAGCGATCCGACGGCCTGGTCATGGAGCTGCACCACGTCGATATCGGGCACGTCGCCTCTCAGCAGAGACCCAGAGGCGGCGGCGACCACGGTCACGGCGGCCACCACCAGGAGAAGGGCCCAACGCAACGGAACGACGCCACGGACAAGCGCAACGGCGCCCAACACAGCAGCGACCGCAGCGGTGGCGAGGAAGATGTGTACTCGGAAGTAGCCGGCACTCGAGCCGGCTTGCACAGCTATAACCGCAAGCGACCCCGCCGCTACCAGGAACCGAACCCCGGGATGAGACCACCCACGACGGTCAGCCGTGACGAGACCGGCCACGAGGCTCACCACCGCCAGCGCCAACACCACCACGTCTGCACCAGTGTTCGGAGGCGAGAACGTGGTCCCAGCTATGCCCACCAGACCGACGAAGACGGCCGCCATCGGGAGCAGCTCCCTCGCGCTTCCGCGTTCGACAGCGCCGGACATCGGTTCGTCGACGCGCGGAGGTCTCTCGTGGTCGTTGGAAAGAAGGGCCATACCCGTCACGATTATCGTCACGCACTCTGCGGGAGTTCAGCTTCTTCCGCGCACCCCAGAGGTCTGTCGAGTTCGATAGCCGTCGCGGACGACGACCGTCAGCCCTGGAGCATGGTGGTCGTCGTGGTCGATGTCGTCGTGCTCGTGGTCGTCGTGCTCGTGGTCGTCGTCGGTGGCGGGCCGCCAGAGGAAGGTCCGACATACACGGCACTGGTGTTCGAAGTCATGCTGATCTTCGAAGACAGCGTGTACCAACCTCCGACGAAGATGCCGCTGGAGAGGGACGAGGTCTTCCCACTCTTCGGGTCACCAGTCGTCAGCCAGTAGCCAGTGAAGAATCCACCTGACTTGAAGTCCTTGCCGCCGTCTATCAACTCACCCAGACCGCCATCGAGTCGAGGGCCCTGGGGGTAGGGCGGACCAGGATTGTCACCGCCTCCTGATGCGTTGATGTCGCCGGCGACGTTGATGAACGACGTCGGGGTGAGCCCACCGTGCGGAACGAAGGCGCCGCCGCTCTGGAACTTGACCTTCCCCTGGTATCCGTTCGACGGATCGCCGTCCTTGTCCCATCTAAGAATGAACACGTCACCCTTGTCGCCGGTGATGTCGATCTTCGTCTTGACCGTGAGGTCGGACGTCACGTTGACGACATAGGTGAGACCCTGGTCGTCAGTGGTGTCCAGGCCGTCGAGGTCTTCGGTCGACATGTCCTCGTAGCCCTGCGTCGGCTTCATTTCGTTGATCTGATCGAACGCTTTGTTGAGGCTCTCGATGGCGCAGTCGACGGCCGCTTGCTGATCGTATTTGGCGGAGGCCTGGCCCTTGTTCTGGTCGACGATGTCTTGCCAGTCGTCCAGGGTCGAATCGTTGGTGACGATCGTGCCGGCATACGGCACGGAGCCCGAAGTCCGCTCGTCGGCAACACGACCGTTGACGAG
>JABDMN010000056.1 GCA_013001485.1 Acidimicrobiia bacterium | reverse complement strand
CGTCGGCACACTCGAAAGCCGCTTCATCCCGGCGGCGACCCCGGCGAGGTCGTCGAAGCTGGGATGGTCGGGGTCGAGGGGAATGTCGGCCACGAACTCTCCCACCGCATCCCGCCGTTCAGGGGTTCGGTACGGGGCGAGGTAGGCGTCGCGCACCTCCCGGGAGAGTCGAGGTCGGGCCAGCGCGGTTGTGCCCCAGACGAACAACGGGAACCGGACACAGATCCAGTCGATGAACGGGCGCACCATCCGAATCAACAGCGGCGCTCTGGCCCCTTCGGGTTGATGGACCGCCGTGTTGGCGAGGACGACGCCGGCAAGGCGGTCGACGTTGTCGACGGCCCAACCCAGCGAGATGGCACCGCCCCAGTCGTGGCCGACGGTGATGATCGGCGTGGTGACATCGAGGGCGTCGATGACGGCGCCGAGGTCCTCAACGCGCTGTGCGAGGCGGCGGGTGGTCCCGGTCCGTTCCGAGTAGCCCATGTCGAGCTGATCGATGGCGATCACGCGAACTCCGGGCGGAGCCGTGGCGATCACGTCGCGCCAGGTGTAGGCCCAGGTGGGGTTGCCGTGGACACACACCAGGGTCACGTCTGCGTCGGTGACCTGATTGTCGAGGACGTGGAAGGTGTTCCTGCCGGCTTCAACGAGACGCGACCAGGCCGGGTCGAGACCGGGCAGGTCGGCGGGGGGTGTGGTGGCAGGCGCGGTGGGAGCCGGGCTCACCAGACGATTTCGAGCGCCATGGCGTTGATGCCCGACCCCATCCCCAGACACAGCACCCGATCACCAGGATTCAGTGAATCGGCCTCCTGGGCCAAGGTCAACGGCACCGCGGCAGGTCCCGTGTTGCCCAGCTTCGGGTAGGTGAGGGGCACCTTGGCGACGTCGATGCCAAGGCGCTCACACAGCATCGCGGTGTGCACGGCTGAGATCTGGTGGATGATGTAGCGGTCCATGTTCAGCCAGTCGTACTCCTCGGCGTCAACCCAGGCGACCTTGGAAACGTCGAGACCGGCATCGAGCAGCGCCCGAGTGTCGGTGCGCATCTGATCGAGCGTGCCGACGCACAGCTTGTGATGTGAGGTGTCTGCACGGTTGATGCCGCCAATGATCTTGTGGCTGCCCGGGTTCTCCGAGTGACGGCCCAGCACCATCCCCGCCGCTCCCGAGCCCAACGTGAGGGTGGCGAACTCGGCGAACAGGTCGCCCACAGTGGCCTCGGGCTGCGACAGCCGCTCCAGTGTCTTCTCCTGCGGCTGGCGGCTTCCCTCGCCGTCAACGACGAGGGCGTAGTCGATCTGGTGGTTGTCCAGCATCATCCCCGCCACCTGCATGGCGTTCATGAACCCGAGACAGGCATTGGCGAGGTCGAAGTTCAGACAAGACGTCGGCAGGTCCAGCAGATGGTGGACGGTGACGGCCGATGAAGGTTCGAGGCGATCGCGACTCACGGACGTGTCGATGAGGAGGCCCACCTGGTCGGGACTGATCCCGGCATCGTCGAGGGCCTTGCGCCCGGCCTCTGCGGCGGCCTCGGTGAACGTGTACTCCTCGGGCCACCAGCGTCGCTCGCTGATGCCGGCAAGGCTTTCGAGAAGTCCCGGCTGGGTGCCGAGACGTTCGAACGTCGGCATGAGCCTCTCGTCGAACGATTCCGAGGTGACCACCTCGGGTGCGTGGTGGGCGGCGACTGACACCACGGCAGTGTCTTTCAAGCTGAATTCGGCATTGCCTGACATATCGAAGCTCTCTCAGGGGGAAGGGTGCATATTGGCAGTCCGACCAGCCTACGGCACGTCGGACTCATCGGCTGGCCCACCTGGACCTCGATGGGGTAGGCCGTCGAGAAGTGGTCCCTCGCGCCCAGTCGGAGCTGGGATCCAGGTCAAAGGCGCTTACGCAACGTCAGCATCTCGGGCATGCCGGGATTGTCGAGCATCTCGTTCTTGAAGTCCTCGAAGCCAACCCCCCGGTAGAAGCTGCGGGTGCGGTCATACGGCTCGTAGTCGACCGACTCTCCGAGGGTCTCCACCTGAAGGAATGGTGCTCCCGCTGCGATGGCTGCGTTCTCGACGACTTCGATCAGCCGTCGACCGATGCCCTCCCGGTGATGGTGGGCGCTCACTGCGATCCAACCGATGTGGCCCATGTTCTCGTCCGCGGTCCACGTCACGAACCCCGCGAGCTCTCCATCGATCTCCGCCACTGCGCCGCGCTCTTTGGGGATATCCGCTGTCATCTCAGCTATCCCCTGGTCGTTGAAGAACTCGGGAAGCGCCCGCCCCAGATCCACCGCGGCATCGTGGTCACGTGGAGTCATCTCTCGAATGCGAAGGCTCCTGGCCATCGACATCAAGCCTACGCACCAGTCTGTCTCTCCCCCCTTTGAGGGGGGAGTACCCGAGCGGAGCGAGGGGGAGGGGGGCGTCAGTTGTTTCCCACCGTTCGACGGGGCAGCCGCCAGTCAGAAGCCGGTAGCGTCTGACCCATGGAGCACCCGGAGTGGTTTCAACGGTCTCTCGCCATCCCATTCGATGAGCAGAGGGTGGAAGTTGATGGTGCCGAGATCAACTATCTCGACTGGGGCACTGCAGACAAGCCGGGCCTGGTGCTGGTCCACGGTGGTGCCGCCCACGCCCACTGGTGGGCGTTCCTCGCCCCGTTCTTCAACACCGATTACCACGTCGTTGCCCTCGATCTGTCCGGGCACGGCGACAGCGGTCGCCGCGACCGCTACAGCCACGACCTGTGGTCAGAAGAGATCCTGGCAGTGGCCGCCGACGCCGGATTCCCGGGCCCGCCGGTAGTGGTCGGCCACTCCCTCGGCGGGTTGGTGACCATCAACACAGCGGCTCTCCACGGGGAGCGGATGGCGGGCGCGGTCATCGTCGACTCACCGGTTCGCCGTCCTGACCCTGAGTCCGAGACCGGGTCGAGAGGCCGCGCTTTCAGGTCGCCGGGCACCTATCCCACCCTGGAGGCTGCGCTCGACCACTTCCGCCTCATCCCGCCCCAGCCCTGCGACAATGACTTCATCGTCGAGTACGTAGGGCGACGCTCGCTCCACGAGGTCGCCGACGGGTGGACGTGGAAGTTCGACCCCCACCTGTTCACCCACACCCTGGTCCCGATGAACGAGCAGCTCGCGTCGGTCGCGACCCGGGTGGCCCTCTTCCGCGGGGAGCATTCGGTGGTCGTCCCGCCAGACACCGCCGAGTACATGTACGAGGTGATGGGCCGGGCTTCGCCTGTGATCTCCATCCCTGACGCCCACCACCACCTCATCCTCGATCAACCTCTCGCGTTCGTCGCCGCCCTCCGCACCCTGCTGGCCGACTGGCTCCACTCCGAGCCGATCTCGGCTTCCCGCTGAGGCACTACCTTTCACGTCATGACAGTGGACACGCTGGGACGGTCTCTCGGAGATCTGCGCATTTCGGTGACAGACCGCTGCAACTTCCGTTGCAGCTACTGCATGCCAAAAGGCGTGTTCGGTCGCGACTACGAGTTCATGCCCCGCGATGAGCTGCTCACCTTCGAGGAGATCGCCAGCGTGGCGGCGGTCTTCGCTGACCTCGGCGTCTCCAAAGTGCGCCTCACCGGGGGCGAGCCGCTGCTGCGACGCAACCTCGCTGACCTGGTCGGGATGCTGACTGCCCTCGACGTCGAGGTGGCGATGACGACCAACGCCTCGCTGCTCGATCGCCACGCCCAGGCGCTGGCGGATGCCGGACTGTCCCGCGTCACCGTGAGTCTCGATTCGGTGGACGACGAGACCTTTCGCGAGATGAACGACGTCGACTTTCCACTGGCCTCGGTGCTCGAGGGCATCGACGCAGCTGTCGCCGCAGGACTCAGCGTGAAGCTGAACACGGTGGTCAAGCGTGGCGTCAACGATGACGGGATCCTCGCCATGGCCGAACGCTTCCGAGGAACAGACCACATCGTCCGTTTCATCGAGTACATGGACGTTGGCCACACCAACGGCTGGCGGATGAACGAAGTCGTTCGCGCCGCAGACATCGTGGCCACGATCGGTGCTCGCTATCCGCTCGAGCCGGTCGAAGCCAACTACCGCGGCGAGGTCGCACGGCGCTGGCGATACACCGACGGTGAAGGTGAGATCGGTGTCATCGCTTCGGTGACCCAGCCGTTCTGCGGTGACTGCACCCGTGCCCGGCTGTCGGCCGAAGGCAAGCTGTACACCTGCTTGTTTGCCACGAGTGGCACCGATCTGCGTGCCATCGTGCGCAAGCAAGACGCCGACAACGAACAGGACACCGAGTTGCGCACGTCGGTCGAGGCGATCTGGGCCAACCGCACCGATCGGTACAGCGAGCTCCGCACCGACAACACCGGGCGACTACCCAAGATCGAGATGAGCTACATCGGAGGTTGACATGGCATTCCTCGACGAAATCGCAGCAGCCCTTGGCGTCGATGGCCTCGATGAGCGAGGTGTCGAGGCTCTCCTCGATCTGGCTCGTGACGTCGCCCACGGCACCGAGCGCAAGAACGCGCCGCTGGCCTCGTACCTGGTCGGCATTCCAGTCGGCAAAGGCATGGGCATGGCGGACGCGGTTGGTGTCGTCGCCGGCCTCGCCTCCGCAGACGACTAGTACCCGTAGACCTCAACGGCGCGGGCAACGTCCTCAGGAGTGTCGAGACTGCGCCAGGAGCGACCGTCCTCACCCCAATCGGCCCACATCGGCTCGGTGACTTCGACACACCCCACGCGTTCCAACAGCGTTTGCAGGGACCCGTTCTCGGCGGCCTCTTCCGACGCGGCGTGGAGCATGCCGGTGGGGAATGCCATGCAGGTGACCTGACGCGTATCGCCGTCGATGGGCACTACGGGCAGGTCGTCGCAATGCGCCTGGAGCTGGGCAAGCGTCTCGGCTCGCACAAACGGCTGGTCGATGGCCACGACCAGCGCGACGGTCTCCGACGGTGACGTTGCTGCCAGCGCGGCGAGGCCAGCAAGTGGTCCGCGTACCGAGAACTCGGGATCAGGGATCGCCTCGAACCCGTGGGCCGATTCTTCGCGCCC
>JABDMN010000054.1 GCA_013001485.1 Acidimicrobiia bacterium | reverse complement strand
TCCTCGGAGCGAAAGCAGAAGCCGCGGACATGCTCCGGCTGGCAGTGTTCCGCCGCGACCTCATCATTGCCACAGCAGACCGGTCGGTCGCGAGTGCAATCGATCTCACGGACGACGACGAACCCGCGGTTCGCATCGCCGGCTAATTCCGAGTTGAGGCGAGAGAGCGCGAATCGCTACTCTCCGTGAACAGTCAAGGTGCGCTTGACGAGGGAGCGGAGATGCCAAACGACCGATTCCACAAAGCGTGGCGCGGGTATGAAGTCGAGGCAGTCGACAAGGAGCTCGAGAGGCTCCAAGGGACCATCGACTCACTACGTCTGCTGGCAGACAACATGCCGCTGGCCGCCTCCCCGACTGTCATCGAACCTCCTGACCCTGAGGGTGAAATCCAGGCGGCGCGCTGGGAGGCCGAGAAGATTCGCCTCGACGCCAAGACCGATGCACATGACATCGTGCAGACGGCGAAGTTCCGGCGGGAAATGATCGTGCGCACCGCTGAGGAACAGGCCAAGAACCTCGTCGCCGATGCCAGAGCGCAGGTGACCGACGCTGATGCCCCGGCCGCACGGCAGCTCGTCATCGACCTTCGCCCCCAGACGGCTCAGGCCACCTAGGCGTTCGAGTCCGGAAGGTCGAAGGGCCCCAGGCCGAGACCGGCACGGACAGCCTCCCGTCCATAGACCGCTCCCAGGACATTGCCGACTCCGTTGTATGCACCGACGACCCACACGCCTGGCTCGACCTCTCGCCCCACAGGCAGACCATCCTCCGTGTACGCCGAGTGTCCCGACCATCGGTGCGTGACCGCGGCCTGTGACCCGACCTGATGGCGGAGAACGACCTCGATGTCGGTCTGCACCGCGTCGGACACTCCCCCATCGTGAGTCCACTCGTCGTCGGAATGCAGATTCCGGGCTCCGCCCACGGCAAGACGGCCGTCCGGGAGCTGCTGCCAGTAGTTGTAGCCAAAGTCGGCGTACACCGGACAGGCCACAGTGACGCCAGGATCTGGCTCAGTCCCGATCATCTGAAGTCTGGTGGTGCGCACCGCTAGCTGGGGAAACATCACTTCAAGACGACCATCGACGGCAACCACGACTGTCGTGGCCTGCACGGTCGCTTGCGACGTCTCGACCCGACCAGTCGCGACACTGACTGCTTCGGAACGCTCTCCCAAGACCGCTCCGCCTGCCGTGACCTGATCGGCCAACCGGCGACACCGAAGAAGCGGGTTGAAGCCTCCGTCGATCGGGAAGTAGAGGCCCACGCCCTCTGGGCCGTCGTAGGGCTCACCTGGCAGAGACGCCGATCGCAGCGCCTCCAGATGAGTCTCACAGTCAGCCACCTCGGCGTCCGTCGTCGCCAGTCGGATGCTGCCAACGCGGCGGCCACCCTCCCCCGCCTGGGCAAACACGGACTCGACTTCATCGATGGTTTTGCGGTAGACGGGGATGGCTGATTCGCCCCATGCCTCCAGGGCTGAGTGCAGCGGCTCGGTGAGGCCCGTCTTGAGAAACCCACCGTTGCGGCCAGCGGCTTCTGCACCCACCGCAAGGCGATCGATCCCGATGACCGATGCACCGTGTGACAGCGCCTCATCGATAGCGCTCAGACCGCTGCCACCCAGACCGATCACACAAACATCGACCTGATGCGAACCCTGCAAGGTCGACCGGTTCGTCACCACGCCGTCGTCCCACATGACCCGGTCTGTCACTCGATCACCATTCCGTCGAAGGCGACCTCCCAGCCTGCGGCTGCGACACGGGCATGCGCGTCGGCATCTCCCCGGGCCAACGCATTGGTGTGGTTGAGGTGAGTCAGGACGACTCGACAGTCTGCAGCGCGGAACCGTTCGAGGGTGTCGACTACCAGGGGGTGAGGGATCTCGCTGATCGGCCGACCCAGGGGCTCGTCTTCGTCGAAGAACGACGCGTCGAGCAGGGCCACATCGTGACTCCCGATGACGTCCGCAGCGTTCGGCCAGGCGTCCCATGAGTCGATGTCTGGCAGATAGAGCAACCGCGTCTCGTCGTCGCTGATCGACCAGGCCACAGCGTCGGTGAGCTCCGACCTGTGCGGAACCGGAATTGCCTCCCCCTTCACTCCACCGATCTCGAAGGTCGTCGACCCGACGACGAGATTCCTGTTTCGAAACAGCGTCGCCCACGGCTCGTTCGACTCGAGAAAGCGAATCATCGACCTCGTTCCATACAGCGGAATCTCTGTCGTAGCGGCTGCTTCCTTCCCGAAGTGAACCAAACCGGCGTAGTGGCCCATGTGTCCGTGCGTGAGGGCTACAGCAGCGATCCTGGCGGCATCGTCACCAATTGCCGAAGTCAACGCCCGGTGCTGCCGACGAACATCAGGGGCGCAGTCGAGGAGGATCGCGCCATCGTCCGTGACAACGGCAACCGACGATGCTGACCGCTCGTCCCGGTCGGGTCCGAGCAGCTGAGGCACACCGCCGTCCTGGCCGGAGCCGAGGACGACGGCCTTCACAGCTCGATCCTCGATCGGAGCCAGGCGACCTCGGCCTTGAGTTCCTCGAGCTGTCGGGCGAGATCTGCGACGCTGATCTCCTGACCATCCGCGTCAACAACCGGTGGATCAGGCTCCTCCGTCTCCGATGCCACAGCTTCCTCGCCTGCCTCAGGGGTCGAGTCGGACTCGTCGGCGACGTCGAGGAGCTGCACGTAGCGAGCCTCCTTCTGCCCTGGCCGGCGCTCCAATCGCCGCACGACAGGGGTGTCAAGGCCCGCCATCTGAGTCAGTTCCTCTTCCACGGCTACGAGACTGTCGAAGTCGTGATATCGCTCCGTGCGCTGGCGCAGCTCACCCACGGTCTGCGGGCCCCGCAACATCAACACGGCAACGAGAGCCGTCTGCGCGGGTGTGATCGGGAGGTGCTCGTGCAGAGAGTGCCGTACCTTCTCGGAGCGTTGTCCGGGGATGCGGACTTGTTTCACCAGGCCACGCTCCCGGAGCGCGGCTACGGCATCGCTCACGGTGTCATCGTCGTAATCGACGACCGGATCGCGGTTTGACGATTGGCTGCAGGCGGTTCGCAACGCGTTGAAGGTCAGCGGGTAGTACTCCGGAGTCGTGAACTCCTTCTCGATAAGGGACCCGAGCACCCGTGCTTCAGGATCGGTCAATCGCATGAGGGAATCCTACGTCCGGACCCGGAGAGCAGGCTCGGTGTTGGCCCAGCGGAACCACTGCACAGCGAGCACGCTCCAGATCACCGGCAGCATGCCCAGCTTCATGATGAGGCCGGCCATCTGCTGGTCATCGATGGCGGCGATTCCGTTCACTCGCGGCGCCAACTCGTAGATGCGGTACAGCGGGAAGACCGAGAACGTCAGGAAGCTCGCAGGAAGGATCGCCACGATCCCGGTCGCGGCGAAGAGGTACACCATCCGGGCCGGGTAGGAGGGGTTGCGTAGCTCAGGAAGCGGTGCCGCCAGCGGCAGCCAGAGAAGCAGCCCTGACGCCAGCCACAGGAAGTCCATGGCGAACGACCCGATCGCGCTCGTGCGCAACAGATCCACGGTGACTGGAGCGTGCGACCCGACGAGGACGATGTTGAAGATGATGCCCGTCAGCAGCAACCGGCTGGAGAGGCCTTTGAGCAGGCGGTACATCCGGAGGCGCTCCACGATTCTGCGAGCCATCCACTCGGGGATCCCCAGGAGCAACAGTGGCGCAGCAACCAGAATGTAGAGCAGGTACTGGAGCATGTGTGCCGAAGCGAGGTATCCGGCTCCGAGGGTTCCCAGGGGCCAGTCTGACGCAACCCAGAAGGCAAGGATCCCGAAGGTGAACCAGAGCCGCTGCCGGCCGGTCTCGTCAGCGCTCTCACCCCGGCGGCGCATCGCCAGGTGGTACGCGACCAGCGGAGCCAGGGCCGCCGCCCAGATAGCCGGATAGGCAACCCATGCCCATGTCCAGGGGCTTTCGAGAGCAGTACACCACCAGCCGATGTTCACCGATTACTCCTCATCGAACGGCATGGTAGGAACGAGCGCGTCACCACTCAGCGACAACAGGTAGGCCACGATGTCATCCACCTCGGTGTCAGACAGGAAGAACATCGGCATGGCCGGCCGCCATCCCGCAACGATGTCCTCTCCCGGTTCGACGATCGATCGGATGAGATAGGCCTCGTCGGCGACGACGCTGGAGCCATCGTCGAGCGGCCGCTCCGAACCGGCGACGCCGACCCAGGGAGGGCCAAGGGCATTGGCATCGTCGGTGTGACAGGTGACGCATCCGAGGTCCTGTACGAGGGCCTCACCTCGGCCCGACGCCGTGTCCGCGCCACCGCAGGAGGCTACGACCAGAGCGATGGCGAACGCCACGATGAGCCGATTCATCCCGTCATCTCCAGCAAGAGCGGAAGGTCATGGACCCACTCGGTCTGACGAGTGCCAAACGGGTACACGGTGTAGGCGAACCCGTCCGGGGCGTAGGCGAAGACCTGGCCGGCGTGCGCCATTGTGTAGTCGTCGTCCTCCCCAACCTTGAATGCGACAGCTACACCCACCGCCTCCTGAGCGGCTGCCAATTGCTCTGTGGTGCCGGTCAGGGCGACGAAATCGGGATTGAAACCACCGACCCACTGCTCGAGCCGGTCCGGGGTGTCTCGTTCGGGATCGACCGTGACGAACAGGACCACCGAGTTGCGCCGTACCTCCGGAAGCTTCTCGAAGACGGCGTCGAGTTGAGCCAGGTGAACGGGACAGATGTCGGGACAGTATGTGTACCCGAAGTAGAGGATCGTCAGCTTTCCGTCTGTCTCAGACCCGAAGTCGTAGTTCTCGCCGGATGTGGTCACAAGGTCGAAGTCAGGCTTTGCGAGTGGAGCCGCGTATTCGACTCCCTCGAACCGAGACGCGGTGTCACCGTCTGATCCCGAACAGGCAGCGACGATCAGCAGCAGAATGGCGAGGAAGCGCTTCACGGGGCCACGCTACCGGTGGCACCCGCTATGCCAACTCAGAGCCGGCCCGGGTTCATTCCGTCGTCGAGTCCGGTGCCTGACGTCCGGGCAGATGTCTCGTCGAGGTCGATCGCTACGACGACTCCGTCAGCGCCTGGTTCGTCCGGTGCCATCTCGAGCCGCGACCTGGTGATCCGGCGGTACTTCTCGCGAAGCAGCCTGATGGCCAGCGCTTCGACGTCGGGATCGTCCACCAGGTGTGCAGTCCCCATGGCCACGATCGATCGCCACTCACCGGTCGACGACTCCCAGGTGCTGACCTCGAGACACACTCTCGGGTGCGCCTCGATGGCGCTGAGCCGCTTGCCTGGTGCAGTCCGCAGGTAGACGGTTCCCTCGTGGTGCACGAATGAACAACCCGTGACGTAGGGATCTCCGTCGGACACGACACCGAGACGCCCCACCGGCTCGTTCTCGAGCAGAGCGTTGGCCCTCGGTTTGGTGAGATCCTCCATCGACAGCGAGTGTACCGGGGCTTCAGGCTGGCTCGACGGGCTCAACCGGCTCGATCGGCACCGGTTCCTCGACGACCTGGTGTCGCTCGATGTACGTGCTCACCACGGCCTGCATCGTGGCTGCCGCCGGGAGCGCCATCAGAGCTCCTGGTGCGCCGAGGAGGCTGGCGCCGATGAGGGCCGACCCAAAGGCGACGGCTGGGTGGAGCGACATCGTCCGGGCAGTGATGCGGGGCCCGATGAAGTAGTTCTCAACCTGCTGGTACAGCACGATGAACACCACCACAGCAAGGGCCTTGCCAGGGCTTTCGAGCAGCGCGATCAGAACCGGTAGGACCCCACCCAGGTATGTGCCGACGACCGGCACGAACTGGGACAGGGTCCCCACCCACAATCCCAGCGGAAGCGCGAATGGCACGCCGATCGCCGACAACACGCCCCAGGTCACGAGTGCAGCAAGCGCAGCCAGGAGCGACCGGCTGTAGAAGTAACCGCCGGTCTTCTCGACTGCGATATCCAGGATCCGCACCATCTCCCGCTGAGCATCCGGCCGGAGCACGGACAGCATCGCTCGGCGCAATCGGGGCCCATCGGCGGTGAGGTAAAAGGTGAACAACGCGATCGTGAGCATCTGGAAAACGGAGTTCAACAGTGCCGAGCCGACACCGAAGACGCGTCCGGCAATGTCAGTGGCAAAGCCTTCGACGTCTCCCTCGAGCGTTGTGACCGCCTCGCCCAGCCTTTCGGCCGAGAACTCGATGCCGACGTTGGCCAACCACTCGGATATCTGATCGAGGTATCCCGGTGCTTGCTCGATGAGCTTGGCGGTCTGGTCCACGATGAGAGGGACCATCAGCGCCAGGAACGTTCCTCCGACCACGAACACCAACAGGAACAACACTCCGGTAGCCGCGCCTCGCTTCCAGCCGCGCTTGGCCAGGTACGCAACGCCCGGCTCGAACGCCGTGGACAAGAAGAAGGAGATGAGAAGCAGGATCAGGAATCCACGAAGAACCCTGACGATGCCCAGCGTGAGGATGAACCCAAGACCGCCGACGAACACAAGCAGGATGAGCCGCGGTATCCATGGCGGCATGCCGTCATCACCGAGGAGACGCGGTGTGAATTTGATCCTCTCGGAGTCGGCGGCCACCGCGGGAGCGTACCCCGCAGCCTCTCGTTCTCCGAGGATCCGAATCCCCTAACGTTGCCCGATGGAAATGCTCCGTTCGCTGCCCAAGGCGCTCCTCCACGACCACCTCGATGGAGGCTTACGCCCAGCGACGATCGTCGAGTTGGCCGATGAGCACGGATACCGAGGTCTCCCCACCAACGACGTCGACGAACTGGCGGCGTGGTTCTTCCAGGGCGACTCGGGATCACTCGAGACCTACCTGGAGGCTTTCGATCACACAGTGGCGGTCATGCAGAGCGCCGACGCCCTGGAACGCGTGGCATTCGAGTGCGTGGCCGATTACGCCGCCGATGGCATCGTGTACGGAGAGATCCGATTCGGCCCGTCGCTGCACATGAGCCAGGGACTCTCGCGACACGACGCAATCGAGGCTGTCCTGTCCGGCATCTCACGCGGGATGGCCGAGACCGGCGTTGTCGCGGGCGTGATCGTGACAGCGCTGCGCCAGCAAGGAGACTCCTTGTCGGTGGCCGAGGCCGCAGCCGACTTTGTGGGGTCGGGCGTCGTCGGGTTTGACCTGGCCGGGCCAGAGCGCGGCTATCCACCAGAAGCGCACCTTGCGGCCTGCACCGTGGCCCGTCGAGCCGGACTCGGCCTCACCATCCACGCCGGCGAGGGCGACGGCGCCCACAGCATCTGGCGAGCGCTCTCGCTGTGCGCCGCGCAGAGGATCGGACACGGAGTCCGCATCATCGACGAGACCGCCCGCGACTCGAACGGAGTGATCACCAAGCTCGGCCCCCTGGCCGCCCGGGTACGCGACCATCGCGTTCCGCTCGAAGTCTCGATGACGTCCAACCTGCACACCGGAATGTGGTCCGCTGCTGCCGAACACCCTGTCGGTGCTCTGCACCGGGCCGGTTTCGCCGTGACGATCAACACAGATAACCGGCTGATGTCGGGAATCT
>JABDMN010000321.1 GCA_013001485.1 Acidimicrobiia bacterium | reverse complement strand
GCTACAACGAGTCTGCCCCGATGTCGATTCGGGAAGGCGAGCGAACCCCGGATCTGCAGCAGGACCAGAAGGGTGGCCGAACCCAGCAGGGCCCGCATCGCCACCAGTTGCATCGCGTCAACGTCGGTCCGCACCAGAAGAGGGATCGCTCCCCAGGCCGTGGCCAACAGGCCAAGAGTCACGGCGGCACGTGTCACAGTCACCGGTCCGGTCTACCAGGTGAGACTCCACCCGGCAGCTCCTAGCTCTTGCCGACAGCTGGTAGCGGGTAGCCGGTAGCCGGTAGCCGACTCCCCATACAGAAGACCCCCTCCGAGGAGGGGGTCTTCCAGTTTCGGTCGGTCGCTCTGAGGAGGAGTCGGAGGGAAGGGAACCTCCGGGTTGTACATCCGGTTGGAATGGAAAAACCAACCGACCGATTCCTGTTGAGGAGATCTCTATCGGTCAACGTCACGTCGACCTTGAGTGTTCCCTCCGACCATTCCGGGCTGCACGGACTGACTAGTCCCAGCCCACGGTCGGTCAGACGAGCGGTGTGTCCCGTCCCATGTCGGAGAATCGGGTGAATTCGGGCTGGAAGGTCATCTCGAGGCGGCCGACAGCGCCGGCGCGGTGTTTGGCGATGTTGACCTCGGCAATGCCCTTCGTTTCCTGGGCTTCCGGGTGGTAGTACTCGTGGCGGTAGATGAACATCACCACGTCGGCGTCCTGCTCGATGGCGCCCGACTCACGCAAGTCTCCGAGCCGGGGGCGCTTGTCCTCACGGGACTCCAGGGATCGGTTGAGCTGCGAGCAGGCGATCACCGGTACCTGCAGCTCCCTGGCCAGTGACTTCAAGTTGCGGGAGATGGTCGCGATCTCCTGCTGGCGGTTCTCGGTCCGCTGCGGTGAGTGCATCAGCTGCAGGTAGTCGACGACGATCATCGACAGCCCGTGGCGGGCAAGACGCCGAGCCTTGGCTCGGATCTCAGTGACCGTCAGGCCAGGCGAATCGTCGACGAAGATCGGCTTCTTGTAGAGGGCAGAGGCAGCCCGTGACAGCTTGCCGAAGTCGTTTTCGGTGAGCCGACCCGTCTTCAAGCGATGCGAGTCGATCTTGCCGTGGCTACACAGCATGCGGGTGACGATCTCCTCGCGGCTCATCTCCAGGGAGAAGATGGCGACCGGGTCGTCGCCCATTCCAACGCTCTGGGCGATGTTGAGTGCCAGCGTCGACTTGCCCATACCGGGTCGGCCGGCCACGACCACAAGCGTGGATGGCTGGAGCCCTGCAAGCATCCGATCGAGGTCTCGGAAGCCCGAGCTGATCCCGGTGACCTCTTCGCCACGATCGTGGAGCTCTTCGGCTGTCTCGATGGCTTGGGCCAACAGGGGGTCGATGGGCGACAACCCGTCGCCCACTCGCTTGTCGGACACCCCAAACACTGCCTGTTCGGCCATGTCGAGAACGTCGGCGATCTCATCACCAACCGACGCCGCCAGCTCAGATACCTCACCACCGGCGCGAAGCAACCTGCGTCGAAGGGCGTGCTCCTCGACGATGCCCGCGTAGTAGTCGACATTGGAAGTGGTGGGAACGGCAGCCAGGAGATCGGTGAGGAAGTTCACTCCCCCAACACGGTCGATAGCGCTGCGGCGTCGCAGCTCCTCGTTCACCGTGACTGCGTCGATCGGCTCGTTCGAATCGAATAGCGACCGGACGGCTTCGAACACCAGCTGGTGGGCGGGCTTGTAGAAGTCCTCGGGTGCCAGCTTCTCGAGGGCGATGTTGGCAGCCTCTGATGACATCAACACCGCACCGAGCACCGATTCCTCGGCTTCGACGCTGTGGGGCGGGACCCGGGGTCCTCTCCCCACCGCCTGCCCCGGATCGATCAGATCGACCATCAGGCCGGGATCACATCCAGCGTGACCTGGAACTCGACCTCGGTGTGGGGCCGCAGCGTCACCTCGTGCAGCCCGATCTCGCGAATCGGGCTGGGCACGACGACGATCTTGCGATCGACTTCGTGACCTGTGAACTTCTTGATCGCCTCGGCGATGTCGCCGGCACCGATCGACCCGAACAGCTTGCCCTCGTCACCAGAGCGAGCGGCAACGACCACCCGAGAGCCGACGAGCGACTGAGACAGCTGCTGGGCGGCCTCGAGTGCTCTCTGCTCCGTCTCGATACGGGCCTGCCGCATCGATTCGGCCTGCTCGAGCGCACCTGGCGTTGCCTTGACGGCAAGGCTCCGCGGCAACAGGAAGTTGCGGGCGTAGCCGTCGGCGACATCGACGATGTCACCGCGCTTGCCGAGGGAGTCGACCTCTTTGATCAGGATCAGCTTCATTGCTGCCTCGGGTTGATGTACGAAAGCAAGGCCATCTCACGGGCGTTCTTGACGGCCGTGGCTACCTCGCGCTGATGGCGGGGACACGCACCGGTAACACGTCGCGAGCGGATCTTGCCCCGATCGGACAGGAACTTCCGTAGCGTGGCGATGTCCTTGTAGTCGACGGTCTGGGACTCATCGATACAGAACTGGCATGGTCTCTTCTTGCGACCCCGCTCTGCGGGATCGAACCGACGCGGACGGCGGCGGCTGCTCTTGGCTTTGGGTGACATGTGTCGGTGACTCCTTTAGAACGGCGCTTCGTCAGGGCCGTAGTCGTCGCGAGCCACGGGGGCGGCAGGAACACTGGCAGGTGTCTGATTGCCCCAATCGTTGGAACGCGGTGTCTTGGTGACGGTGGCTGTCGCCCACCGCAACGAAGGACCGATGTCGTCGATGCGGACCTCGATGATGGACCGCTTGTCGCCGTCGGCGGTTTCCCAGCTGCGCTGCTCGAGCCGACCGGTGACGATGACGCGACCACCCTTCTGAAGGGATTCGGCGACGTTCTCGGCCATCTCGCGCCAGCAGGTGCCTCCGAAGAAGCTCGTCTCTTCCTGCCACTCGCCATTGACCTGGTAGCGGCGATTCACCGCAAACCGGACCTTCGCCATCGCGACGCCTGAAGGAGTGAACCGGAGCTCAGGATCCTCGACCAGGTTGCCGACCAATGTGACGCTGTTGTTGCTCATTCGCTCTCCTCGATGAATCGTGATCTCGTTGTACCTCGAGCCTGTGACAGATTCATCACGACACTCGGACGATCTTGTGCCGGATCACCTTGTCTTGCAGCCCGAGTGCGGTATCGAGTCGATGCACAAGGTCCCCTGGGCCCTTGAAACGAACCACGGAGTAGTGGCCTTCGTTGATGTGATCGATCTCGTAGGCGAGGCGACGTTTCCCCCACATATCGCGGTCTTCGACCTCGCCCTCAGACGAAATCGCGACCTCGACCTCGGACACGGCCGACTGGACGTCGCTCTCGGACAACTCAGGCCGATGTATCACCATCAGCTCATACGTGCGCATAGATGTTCCTCCTGTGGACGATCGCCGAAGCGAAAGGCCCCCGGCCTCTCCGGGAGCAGGGTGGGAAGTGTGGTCATTGATCAACAACCACCGCCGGGATCGTAGCCCCCGCGACGACTCAGGTCTAGATCGGGAAAAGGAGACGAGGCGCGGTGGTCAATCGATCACAACGATGGCGGCCGGGAGATCCACCAGAGCACCCTGCGGGACTTCGAGCGCCAACCGGTAGGGGCCGGTGGCGAGATAGCTGGGGCAATCCCCATCGGGACACGGGCTCATATCGACTGCCGACACGAAAGCGCCGGCGGCATCGAAGTGGACGAGGGTCAACGCGAGTGGGGTGTCGCTCATCCAGAAGCCCCCCTCAGTGTCTGCATCGAAGACAAAGAGCATCCCGTCCAGGTCGAGGAGGTCGGTCACGTTCATCAAGCCCTGTGCCCGCTCCCCTGCGTCGTCGGCAATAGCAACCAGGAGCTCACGGTCCTCGTCGGCGAACTGCAGGACAACGGTGGCCGTCTCGTACCCTTCGAGACCTTCCGGAATCCGCGGCGGGGTCGTCGTTGTCGAGCTGGTGACGGTGGTGGTCGTGGTCTCGACGGCCGGATCCGTACATCCAGCGGCAACGAACGCGGCCAACGCCGCGCAGACAGCGAGGAGTCGGGCGGCCCTCAGCGCTCCATCGCCTCGTCGGCGCGCAAATCGTCGGCCCACTCGGTGGAAGGCGGCGCCATCAGCGATCGCGCCGTCTCCTCCGGCATGTGATAGGTCTCCTCGTCAGCCGGGAAGGCGCCAGATTCGACGTCGGCGAAGAACCTTTCGAGGGCGTCGACGGCATCATCGGCGAGCCCGGCGTACTGCCGGACGAACTTGGGAAGTCTTCCCTCACCAAGGCCGAGGACGTCGTGGAACACCAGCACCTGACCGTCACAGCGAGGCCCGGCACCGATGCCGATCGTCGGCACATCGACCGCAAAGGTGACGATCTCGGCGAGCAGGTCGGGCACTCCTTCGAGGACGATGGCGAAGACGCCGGCTTCGGCCAGAGCCTTGGCGTCCGCAACAAGTTCCTGTGCGGCATCGGCGTGCTTTCCCTGTACCCGGTAGCCGCCCATTGCGTGCACCGACTGTGGGGTGAGTCCGATGTGACCCATCACCGGGATTTCGGCTGCGACCAGTGCCTCGACCATCGGCACCCGCTTGGCGCCACCCTCGAGCTTCACGGCCTCCGCGCCGCCGTCGCGGATCAGCTTGCCGGCGTTGTACACGGTGTCTTCGACCGAACCGTGATAGGTCAGCCATGGCATGTCGCCGAGGACCAACGCCGCCGGTCGGGTACGGGCTACGGCCGCGGTGTGGTGCACCATGTCATCGATGGTCACCTGCAGTGTGTCCTCGTGGCCCAGGACCACGTTGGCCACGGAGTCACCCACCAGGATGATGTCGGCGCCGGCCCGATCGGCGATCCGGGCTGTGGGAGCGTCGTAGGCAGTCACCATCCTGATCTTCTCGGCGCCCTTTCGGGCCAGGATGGCGGGTGCGGTGACCTTCTTGCGGTCTGACATCGTCTTCCTCTTTCTCCCCGCCACGGTGGGTCGGGGGACATTCACAACGTGTATCGGCAGGAACGCTAGAGGACCCCAGCTGATTCCGCCTCCTGCGTAGGCTGATTCTATGGCACGCAAAGACATCACCATGACCGACGCGGAGATCCTCGAGTTCCTGCGAGGAGGATCTCACCTCCAGGTTGCGACGATCGAAAAGACCGGGTGGCCCCATGTCGCCCCAATGTGGTTTGTCGTCCACAACGACAAGGCCGTGTTCCGGTCGTTCACCAAATCACAGAAGATCGTGAACCTCGCTCGCGATGCCCGGCTCACGGTGCTCCTCGAGGACGGCGACCGCTACGCCGAGCTACGTGGAGCCATGATCAAGGGAAAGGGCACGCTCGTCACGGACCGTGACTACGTGCTCGAGATCTACGGCGAGCTTGCGGCCAAGTACCCAATGGTGGGCGACGACCCGGTGCGACTCGAAGGCGACGCACTCGAAGCAGCCTTTGGCAGGTTCGCCGAGAAGAACACCGCCGTGATCGTCGAACCCGAGGACATCATCAGCTGGGACCATCGAAAGATCGGTGGGGGATACTGACTCGGATACCGGCCACCGGCCACCAGCCTCCGGAAAGAGGCTCAGTGAACCGGCGGCCGGTCGCTGGGAGGCGGTAGCCGGGTGGGGACGCGAAGAGGGCGGGCCCCGAAGGACCCACCCTCTTGCTGGTAGCTGGTAGCTGGTAGCTGGTAGCTCTTAAGCGCTGGTTTCTGCGGCCGGGGCCTCGTCGGCTCCTGCTCCGAAACCGCCGCCGCGGGGACCGCCGGGTCCACGTCGACCGTGGCCACGACCACCGAACTTGGCCTCACCGTTGAGGATCTCGGTGACCTTGTCCTCGATCTCGGCACGCTTCTCAGCGGCCTCTTCATCGGTGATCCGTCCGTCTTCGAGGGCCTGATCGATCCGTTCGTTCATCTGATCGGTGATCAGCTGGGCGACGTCGTCAACCTGGTCTCCTGCGACCTCAGCAAGGGTTGCCCCTTCCTGGAGCTGGGTCTTCAGCTCGTCGACCGTGAGCTCAAGCACCTCGGCAATCTCGGTGAGGTGTGCCCCACCACCC
>JABDMN010000020.1 GCA_013001485.1 Acidimicrobiia bacterium | reverse complement strand
ACCTCGGCCCCTTTGCGCCCGATGACGATACCGGGACGCGAAGTGTAGATAGTCACGCGCAGCTTGTCGGCAGCACGTTCGATATCGACCTCGCTGATACCAGCGTGACTGAGCCGCTTCTTCAGGCTCTCTCGCAACCCGAGGTCCTCGTGCAGGAGCTTCGAGTAGTCCCGGTCGGCGTACCACCGGGAGTGCCACGGCTTGTTGTATACGAGCCGAAATCCGTACGGATGTGTTTTCTGACCCACTCTCTTATCTCCTTACGATTCCGTCTCGCCCTTGCGGGTGTCCAGCTTGATGGTCAGGTGGCTCTGGCGCTTCAGAATCCTGAAAGCTCTCCCCATCGGTTGGGCCCGGATACGCTTGAGCGTCGGACCTGGATCCACCCAGATCTCCTTGATGAACAGCCGATCGATATCTACGGTCTCTTCCCGATTCTCGGCATTGGCGACGGCCGACTTGAGGAGCTTGTGCACAGGCCGAGCGGCCGACTTCTTGCTCAGCTGGAGGATGTTCGAAGCTTCCTGGACATCCTTCCCGCGGATCAAGTCTGCGACCAGCCGCACCTTCTGCGGTGAAGCCTGCAAGTATCGAAGACGCGCTTTCACTTCCATGATGCGTTACCTCGGGGCCCGCGTTAGCGCGGCCTCCCCATCTTCTCGGCTCTCCGCCCCCCGTGACCGCGGTAGGTCCGGGTGGTGGCGAACTCTCCAAGCTTGTGACCGACCATGTTCTCGGTGACGTAGACCGGAATGAACTTCATCCCGTTGTGCACCGCAATCGTCAGTCCCACCATCTCGGGAATGATCGTGGACCGCCTCGACCAGGTCTTGATGACCCGGCGATCGCCGCCAGACGTCGCCACATCCACCTTCTTGAGGAGGTGATCGTCGATGAAATAACCCTTCTTCAGTGATCGAGCCATGACGCCTGCAGCTCCTTACTTCTTCCTGCGACGGACGATCATTGGGTCCGTGCGCTTGTTCTTTCTGGTTCGATAGCCCCTGGTCGGGACACCCCAGGGGGTACAGGGATGGCGCCCACCAGAGCTTCGGCCTTCACCACCACCCATGGGATGGTCGACCGGGTTCATGACGACACCGCGGTTGTGCGGGCGGCGGCCCATCCAACGCTTTCTGCCGGCCTTGCCGAGATCGCGGTTCTCGTGATCGATATTGCCGACCTGGCCAATCGTCGCCATGCAATTGATGTGGATCTTGCGCATCTCACCCGAGGGCAGCCGAACGAGCGCGTAATTGCCTTCCTTGGCCATCAACTGCGCGCCGCCGCCGGCACTGCGGACCATCTGCCCGCCCTTACCTATCTTGAGCTCGATGTTGTGGACGATGGTACCGACCGGAATGGCAGTCAGAGGCAGCGCATTGCCGATATCGATCGGCGCGTCCGGTCCGGACAGAATCTCTGCCCCTACCTCGAGCCCGTGCGGCCACAGAATGTAACGCTTGTCGCCGTCGGCGTAGTGAAGCAGTGCGATGCGAGCCGATCGGTTCGGGTCGTATTCGACGCTCACTACCCGCGCCGGCACACCAGGCTTGTCACGACAGAAGTCGACCACACGGTAGCGGCGCTTGTGAGTACCGCCGCGAAACCTGACCGAGATCCGCCCCTTGTTGTTGCGGCCGCCGCTTGCCGCCTTGCCCTTCGTCAGCGCCTTGTTGGGCGCCTTCCCGGTCAACTCGTCGAACGTCGGAGTCGACGCAAAACGACTTGCCGGATTCGTCGGCTTGAGCTGTTTGATGCCCATTGGTTCCTCGCGATCTCCAAACCCCGAGGCTAGACGCCCTCGAAGAACTCGATCGGTTTCTCGCCCTCGGCGAGTCGTACGTAGGCTTTCTTCCAGTCGGGTCGGCGCCCCACATAGCGGCCCTGCCGGCGCACCTTGCCGTGCATGTTGGCCACTCGCACCTCGGCAACCTTGACCTTGAACTGCGCCTCTACAGCCCTCTTCACTTCGATCTTGGTCGCGCGGCGATCGACCTCGAACGCCACGATCCCCTTCTCATCCTTGAGGAGGGTCGACTTCTCGGTAATGAGAGGTCGCCTGATGACTTCCTGAATCCTCATTTGGACAGCACCTCCACCAGTCGGCCCAGGGCCTGCTCGCTGACGATCACCGACCGATCGACGACGTCGTAGACGGTCACTGCCAAGGTGTCCACAGCCTTGAGACGCGGATTGTTTCGCGCAGCCATACCTAGATTCAGGTTGTCCAGCTGGTCGACCAGAAGGATCCTTCCCTCGATGCCGAGCGACGCGAGCTGCTTTGCCAGCTCACCGGTCTTGTGGGAGCCGAGCTCGAGCGAATCCAGAACCACCAGACCCTCTTCCTCGAGCTTGCGTGAGAGTGCCGACTTGAGAGCGTTGCGCTTCTCAGCCGCCGACATCCCCAACGCATAGCTGCGCGGCCGTGGGCCGTGAACGGTTCCCCCGCCACGCCACAACGGCGACTTGGCGCTACCGGCGCGGGCTCGGCCGGTCCCCTTCTGCCGCCACGGTTTGTGGGTCGAGCCGGTAATCTCGCTGCGCTGCTTCGTCTTGTGCGTTCCGGCTCGCGCTGCAGCCAGATTCGCCCTCACCGCCGTATGGATGAGGTGCTCCTTGTACGGGTACCCGAAGACCGCCTCGGGGACCTCGATGCTCTTGACGCCTTTGCCTGTCAGGCTACGGACTTCGATCTTCATCGCTAGCCCTTCTTTGCACGCCGAATATGCAGGTACCCGTTGCGGGGACCCGGCACCGAGCCGCGGAGGTACAGGAGGTTTTTCTCCTCGTCCACCTTTTCGACCCGAAGGTTCTTGACTGTTACGCGCTTGCCGCCCATGCGACCCGGGAGCTTGACGCCGGGAAAGACACGAGACGGATCCGACGCCTGGCCAATCGAGCCCGGCGCCCGATGAAACATCGAGCCGTGGGTTGCACGGCCGCCGCCGAAACCATGACGCTTGATAACGCCCTGGAACCCTTTGCCCTTCGAGTCACCGATCACATCGACGTACTCTTCCTCGTTGAAGATCGAGGCCTTGACCTGATCTCCTTCCTCCCACTCCTCATCAGCGCCCACCGAGAACTCGACCAGACGCTTCATCGGGGAAACACCGGCCTTGTTGAAGTGACCCTGCATCGGCTTGCTGACGCCGCGCGCAGGCCTTTCTTCCACCAAGCCGAGCTGCACGGCCTCGTAGCCGTCGCGGTCCGACGTACGTCGCTGTACGACCAGACAGGGGCCCGCCTGGACAATAGTGACCGGCACCACTCGCCCATCCTGCGAGTAGATCTGGGTCATGCCAAGCTTTCTGCCGAGAATGCCTTCCATGCCTAACTCCAAATCACTTACCGAACGCCTTGATCTCGACGTCCACACCCGCGGGCAGCTCCAACTTCATCAGCGCATCGACCGTCTGGCCGGTGGGCTCGAAGATGTCGAGCAGCCTCTTGTGTGTGCGAGTCTCAAACTGCTCGCGGGATTTCTTGTCGACGTGAGGACCACGGTTTACGGTGTGGCGGGAAATATCTGTCGGCAGCGGAATCGGCCCGACACATCTGGCGCCAGTACGGCGCGCGGTGTCGACGATCTCTGCTGTCGAGGCATCGAGAATCCGATAGTCGAATGCCTTCAGCCGAATACGAATCTTGTCGTTGTC
>JABDMN010000004.1 GCA_013001485.1 Acidimicrobiia bacterium | reverse complement strand
GTCCATGAGTCCCGGTGTCGGACGGTCGATTCCCAGGGCGATCGCGGGCAGACCGTCAGTGACCAGGTTGATCCACAAGATCTGGACGGCGAGCAACGGCTCCTCGAGCGACGTGAAGGCGAGAAACCCGATGAGCATCACCAGGACCTCGCTCACGTTGGCCGACAACAGGAAGTAGATGACCTTCTTGAGATTCGAGAAGATCGTGCGGCCCTCTCTGACGGCCTTGACGATCGTGGCGAAGTTGTCGTCGGCAAGAACCAGCGATGACGCTTCCTTCGCCACTGAGGTCCCTGAGCCCATCGCCACGCCGATGTCGGCTGCCCGAAGCGCCGGCGCGTCGTTCACCCCGTCACCCGTCATCGCCACGATCTCGCCATGGTCCTGCCAGGCGTCGACAAGCTTGACCTTGTCGGCCGGATCGACGCGGGCGTAGGCGCCGTAGTCCGTAACCACCGACGTCAGGGCCTCAACGGAGGTTCCACGAAGCTCTGAACCAGCCATGACGCCTCGAGCCTCATCGACAAGCCCCAGTTCGGTGGAGACTGCGCGAGCGGTGACCATGTGATCTCCAGTCACCATCACCACCCGGAGACCGGCAGCCCGGGCCTCGTCGATTGCGGCGGGTACTTCAGACCTGATCTCATCGCTCATCCCCGCGACACCGACGAGAACCAAGCCGGTCTCCTCGGCCTCGAGGTCATCCGGCTTCCTGTCCAGTCTCTTGTATGCGAAGGCCAGAGTGCGCAGCCCGTTCTCAGCGAAGTCCTCAGCTTCCGCCAGAGCGGCATGGCTTTCGGCAGCGGCAAGGGGGGCCGCTCCGTCGGGTTCCTCATACTGCGTGCACAGACCGATGACGACTTCTGGGGCTCCCTTCATCGCCAGGTAATAGCCGTCGTGGTCACGGTGGAGTGTCGACATGCGTTTACGAGACGAGTCGAAGCCACACTCATCGAGGCGAGGTTGATCGCGCCGGAGTTGCTCGATGTCGGCGACCGCCGATTCCACCGAACGCAGCAGCGCTACCTCGGTCGGATCGCCGACGAAGCCCGTCGCAGTTCGCACGGCGTCGTTGCACAAAGTCGCGATGTGGGCGTAGCGGACAAGACGGGAATCACCCGTCGTCCCCACCGGAATCGACAGACCCGCAAAGCCGAGGTGCTGCACGGCAAGCTCGTTCTTGGTCAGGGTTCCTGTTTTGTCGGTGCAAATCACCGAGGCGGCTCCGAGGGACTCCACAGCGGGAAGGCGCCGCACGATCGCATTCGAACGAGCCATCTTGCGGACTCCCCGTGCCAGCGTGATGGTGTTCACGGCCGGCAGACCCTCGGGGATCGCGGCTACCGCCAGCGCGACCGCGGTCAGGAACATCGTCTCTGGTTCCAAGCCCCGCAGGAGGCCGAGGCCGAAGATGATCACGGCAATCAACCCGGCCAGAACGGAGATGCGCTTACCCACCCTGTCGAGCTCGACTTGAAGCGGGGTGGGCGGCTCTTCAATCGACAAAAGGTCGGCGATGCGGCCCACCTCGCTGGAAGTGCCCGTCGCGGTCACGATGGCGAGGCCTCGGCCTGTAGTCATGACGGTCCCTGCGTAGACCATCGATGTGCGGTCGCCCAGCGAAGTGTCAGCCGGCACCGGTTCAGTCGACTTGGAGTCGGGGATGCTCTCGCCGGTCAAAGATGCCTCGTCCGCTTCGAGATGGGCTACCTCGATCAGGCGGGCGTCGGCCGCCACCCGATCGCCGGCCTCCAGCCTCAACAGGTCCCCCGGTACGACGTCGTCGGCGGAGATTCGAGACGGAGTCCCGCCGCGGATCACAACGGCATCGGGCGCTGTCATCTCTTTCAACTCGGCGAGAGCGCCTTCGGCGCGGACCTCCTGGGTGTAGCCGATCACAGCGTTGAGAGCGACGATCGCCAGGATGACCACCGTGTCGATGATCTCGCCGAGGATCACACCGCTGATGAACGCCGCGACCAGCAGAACCCAGACGAGCACGTCTGCGAACTGAGCAAGGAAGATGCGAAGTCGCGAGGGCCCGGATTCCTCACCGATGGTGTTCGGGCCATATCGCTCGAGGCGGGCGGCGACGTCTCGGGGAGCGAGGCCATCCTGTGGGTCGGTGTCCAGTGCGGCCGCCACGGCGCCAACGGTTTCAGCGTGCCAGTCCATCAATGCCATGGTACGAACGGCGTCGACCTCGGTCACTTCGAGCCGTCGGCCTCTTCAAGATCCCGCTCGACGCGTCGGCGGTGCGCCGCATCGCCAACTTCATGCACGAGTGCAGCGATCCCGATCGCAAAGGCCGCAGCGAGAACGGTCCCGGCAACGACGTCCGACAGCCAGTGGGCGTTGAGGTACACCCGTGACATCCCCATGGTGAAAGCAAACAGCCCGGCGATGACCTCCCACCGTCGGCGGCGCCGGCCGGCAGGTACGAGCACGATCACCAAAGCGATCGCAGTGACCGTCCCCGCAATGGCATGACCGGAAGGGAAGCTGAAACTCGTTGTCTCAACCAGGCCATCAGGCGGACGCTCGCGTCGATAGGCGGTCTTGAGGATCCAGATCATCGCCTCGCTGGCCACGATCGTCAGGATCCAGGTCGTCAACGCCTCGATGCGCCCGATTCGTGCGAGCCAGCCCGCAGTGACCACCCGTATTGGCACGGTGACCCACGTTGACCCCAGCACGTTGAGGACGTGAGCAAGGGCGGTAACGGCGCCAACCCGGATGACGTCGATCGAGTCGTACCACCAGTCGTCGACCGACTGCACGTACTTCTCCCCCGACGGAAAGGCCATCAGCACGAACAGGGCACCAACGGCGAGGTAGAGAACCAGGGATGCGACCAGCGCCCAGCGGTGTTCGGCGAGCATCTCGTGTTCGCGGGGCCGGGTCACCCTCGGGGGCGTCGCAGGCTGAAATTGGCCTGTCACGCCTCCATCTTGTCACGCAATCGCTGCCAACGGTCCCCGATGAGGCAGGCATTCGTCCCTACCGGTCGAACTGCTGGGATGGTTTCCTTGTAACCAGTGAAACAGCACGTTCACCTGTACAACGCTGTCAACAGACCCTATGGCGACGTCCGTTCACTGCTCATGCACCGGTCGCTCGCGCTCCTGGAGGGCGCCGCCGAGGCCGGTCTGACCGGTGCGCACGAGACCGCCCTCGACATCGAAGTCGGAGGTGTTGCTCTCGCCAAGGAAGTCCACCTCGACGTCAAAGGGTTCCGCGACATTCCGGGCCGGGTACCACTCGGTCGCGTTTCGATCCGGTGGAGCCCGGCAGACCATTCGTCGCTGTTCCCCGTGATCGAAGCAGATCTAGAAGCTGAGCCCATCGACGCCGAACGAACCATGTTCTCGCTCCTGGGCCTCTATCAGCCACCTCTTGGTCTGGTCGGAGCGGCGCTTGACCGGCTTGGGTTCCATCGCCTCGCCGAAACCGCCCTCGAAAGGTTCTTCCGCAGGCTCCTCCGCATCATCGAGGAATCCGAGGTCCCCGGTGGAGACGACGTCGTTTTCGGACTCGACGAAGCGACAAGGCTCACCGTCAGTCGGTCTCCGCAATCGCGCTAGTTTCGCCCCATGACCCGTCCCAAGCTTCTTCCCTATACGGCCGAGCCTGCCGCCAACGAGTTACTCGCATCCAACGACGTCGCCTTGATCGTTGGATTGGTGCTGTACCAACAGGTCCCTATCGAGAAGGCATTCATCGGCCCGTACCTCCTGGCGGAGCGCCTGGGCGGAGAGCTGGATGCAGCAACGATCGCCGCATACGATCCCGAGGAACTCGAGGGCATTTTCAAGGAGAAGCCGGCCCTTCACAGGTTCCCGGGGTCGATGGCCAAACGTGTCCAGGCAGTTTGCAGTTCTCTGGTCGAGGAGTACGGCGGCGAGCCGTCTGGACTGTGGAGCGGGGACGAAATGACGGCGGGGACGATCAAGAAGCGGATGATGGCTCTCCCCGGATTTGGTGAGTACAAGGCAAGGGTCTACCTAGGGGTGCTGGCTGAGCGGTTCGGGTTGAAGCCCGACGGGTGGGAAGCGGTGGTTCCCGACTGGCCGTACGTCGGAGAGATCTACGACTTCGCGGAACTCGACGAGTTCAAGGCTCGCAAGAAGGCTTGGAAGGAATCGGGAAGCTAGTTCTCGTACCCGATCAGTTCGATTTCGAACGTGAGCGTCTCTCCCGCCAACGGATGGTTCGCGTCCACCACCACCGTCTCAGCACCGATCTCAATCACTGTTCCCGGGCTGCCGTCGCTGAACTGGACACTGTCACCAACGGAGATGCCGTCGGGAGCGCTCGTGAGTGGCACCTCGACGATGCGCTCTGGATCGCGGGCGCCGTAGCCGTCCTCGGGCAGGATGGTGACCGTCTTCGAACTACCGATCTTGAGACCCACAACTGCCAGATCGAACCCACGGATGACAGCGCCTGAACCCAGCGTAAACGTCAACGGTTGAGAGCCATCGGAGGAATCGAACACCGAACCATCGTCGAGGGACCCGGTGTAATGCACGGCGACAGCATCACCCGGCACGGCGATTCGATCAGGGTCCGGCTGTGTGGTTGAGGTTGTGAACGCGGACGGGTCGTCGAGGGCGGCCTCGGAGAGCTCCAGTACCTCATCGGGATCAAACGGTCCCACCCATTGCCCGATTGCTGTCCCGTCTGGCGAGAACAGCAGCGCCTGTGGCTGCCCCCGGATGCCGAGCGCCGACCACGAGTCGAATCCTGGGTCCCACAGCATGGTGAACGACGTGGTTCCGTAGGTTTCGCGGAACTCCTGTGCCTCGGCAAAGGTGTCTTGAGTGCCCAGTCCTACGACTGTCACCTGGTCTGCGTGCTGTCGAGCGAACTGCTCGACTTCCGGCGCCTCGCGCCGGCAGAACGGTCAATGCGGCGCCCAGAACCAGACCAGCAACGGCTTGTCGGCAGGCAGCAGCGTCGAGACGTCGACCGTGTCGCTGGTAGCAACGTCGAGCACCTCAACGGCCGGCAATGCCCCGACGCCGGCGACTACCTGAGGTGCGCCTGTATCGGAGTTCGTTCCGTCGCCACACGCCGCGGTGACAAAGCCGAGGATGATGGCGAGCGCGAGCAGTCTTCGAGTCACAGTCTGGATAACGCCTCAGGGTGCCAGAGCATTCCGGCGTCGCGCCGTCCGATAGAGCAACACGGGATAGCCGACCAAGACCACCCCCGCGAAGAGTATCCATTGCACGGCATATCCCAGATGTGGCCCCTCGGTGAGCACCGGTCCAGGCATCAGTCCCGGCTCTGCCCGCGCCTCAGGCACCTGCGACTCGAGCCGCAAGATCATCGGGAGTAGATCTCCCGTGATGGCCTCATCGAGAACCAGTCGGTCGAACGTCGTGATCCGTCGAGTCTCGAGGTCGACGGATCCAACGTCCCGGCGTCGATCGTCAGCATCGAGGAGCCTGCCGGTCACGGTCACAGTTCCGTCAGGAGGCTCCGCACCAGGCACGGGTGGTCCTTCGGCGTCGGCGGGTACCCAGCCTCGCTCCACGAGCACGACCCGAGTGCTGCCTTCGACCTGCAAAGGGGTCAGTAGGACATGGCCGCTGAGCCCATTGCGAGACACGAGCAGATACATGACCTCAGAGTCGGCAAGGTACTCACCGGTGACGAATGCCTTGCGATACTCGAGGCCGTCGAAGGAACTGAAGCCGGCCGTCAGCGTCTCGAGGCTGGTGACGTCCAACTCCATCCGCGCCGTGACCAGCGAGTTCAGCTCGCGTCGTTCCTCGAGTCGGTCGAATTGCCAGAACCCGAGGCTGACAAACAGCGCGATTGCCGCGAGCGCAACCAGATGGCCGACGATCCACCGCGGCATCTTCGCAAAGGACCAATCAGGTGCGGCCACCGGTCCGCCAATAGACGCCGTCGGCCCGGGTCATGAGGCCCTCGTCGACCAGATACCTGCGCAACGCGGCATAGTCGGCGTGGAATAGCTGCAAGGTGAAGTTGACTTCCTGTTCCCGATAGCGCAGGCCTGGCTCGAACTCCTGCGCGAGGCGCTCCAGGACCACGAGTCGCTTTGCGTGCTGAGTCGGGATGGACTCGAGTCGGGTGCCCGAGAAGAACCGGGCGAGGACATCACGCTCCCCCGCCGACCACTCCCCCTCGACAACGGCAGGATCGGCGACGGGTTCGGATGGAAGTGCGGCCGCCACAGTCTGGAGCTGCTCGCTGACGAGGCGATCGTCCTCAGAGACCAGACCCGCCGCCCGGAGGCGCCCATAGGCTTCGAGGACCGTCCTCCGATCGACGCCATGAGCCGCAGCGACTGCTTCGAGATCGAGCGATTCGGATGCGGCAGCGCCGAGAATCGACAGTCGAAGCGGGTCGAGGGCAAGGCGCAGGAACTCGTTCGGATTCACGACGGGATCGTACCCAACCGAGGTAGCCGGGCAGGCGCCGGTAGGCTCTCCGGCCCATGGAGCTGTATCTCGTCCGTCATGGCGTCACCACTGAAACCGGCTCGCGGCTGACAGGTCGCATTCCCGGCGTCGCCCTTTCTGACGCGGGACGAGAACAAGCCGAGGCCACCGCTCGGTTTCTGGCACCTCAAAAGGTGTCGACCGTCTACACGTCCCCGGTCCAGCGGTGTAGCGAGACCGCGGCGATCATCTCTCGTGAGATCTCGACCCGTGCCCGCAACGAACGTCGGGTCCAGGAAGTCGATTACGGAGCGTGGCAGGGCAGAACCCTGAACTCGTTGCGCAAGCTCAAGGCCTGGCAAGCCCTATTCGTTGCCCCGGCACGGTTCCGGTTCCCTGACGGAGAAACCCTCGCCGAGGCGCAGCACCGCGCGGTGAGCGCGATCGAGGAAATCGCCGAACGTCACCCCAGGGAGCGAGTAGTCGTCGTCTCCCACGCAGACATCATCCGAGTCACCCTTGCCCACTACCTGGGCATGCCGCTCGACATGGTCCACAGGCTCGATGTTCGGCCCGCTTCCGTGTCGAAGGTCATCCTGAATCCGGGTTCGTTCCCAACTGTCGCCGTCGTCAACCACCAGACCTCATGATCAACCTCGGTCAAGCCTCGTTCTTCTCAGCAGGCGCCGTGGGTGTTCCAGGAGACCGGCGTTTCTACATCCAGCTGGAAACCGATACCACCACCCGGTGGTTCTTGTGCGAGAAGGCACAGGTTCAAGCTCTCGCCGATGCGGGGCTCGAGTTGCTGGGCCGAAACGACCTGGCCGACTCCGGGTCGGGAGACGCTGCCGGGTTCGCACCACCCGGCGACGTGGTCTGGCGGGTCGGTCAGATCGCCATCGAGTTCAACGACTCCACGTCGCTCCTCGAGGTCGTTCTGGTCCCTGTTGACGATGAAGCCGAGGCTGTCCAGTTCGAGATCACGCCGAACCTGATGGGTGCCATGGCTGCCGAGGCACTGGAAGCCGTCACCGCTGGACGTCCGGCGTGCCCTCGTTGTGGCCTCGCCATGGATCCGGAGGGTCATCGGTGCCCAACCACCAACGGCGACCTGCGAGGCCATCAACCTTGACGTGGGAGCCCACGGTGACGGCCGTGGTTGGCAGGTTCGTTGCCGCATCCAACGCCACGCTGCTCGCTGAGACCGAAGACGGCACCCGTGTGGTCTACAAACCCGTGGCTGGCGAGCGCCCACTGTGGGATTTCGAGGCTGAGACGCTTGCGTGGCGAGAGATCCTTGCCTTCCGTGTGGCGGATGCCATGAACCTCGAGATCGTGCCCGAGACCGTGATGGGCGACGGCCCATTCGGGCCAGGGTCGCTGCAACGTTACGTCGAGGCCGACGAGGAATTCGATGCCGTGACGCTCATCACGAACGCGGACGGCCGCTTGTGGCCGCTCGCCGTTTTCGACATCGTTGTCAACAACGCCGATCGAAAGGTGGGCCACATCCTCAGCACTCCAACGGGACTGGTTGGGGTCGATCACGGATTGACATTCCATCCCGACGACAAGCTGCGAACCGTCCTGTGGCCGTTTGCAGGAAAGAGTGCGCCATCTGGCGTCGTCGAGTCGGTGGCGGCTCTAGGGATTGAACTGGAAGGCGAACTCGGCCAAGAGATCACCACGGCGCTGGGAGAAGAGGCCTTCCTCGCGCTGGCCTCGCGCGTCCGCACCTTCCTGGACAACCCTGTGCATCCGCAACCGCCCGATGACCGCCCGGCCATACCGTGGCCGCCGTACTGACGCTCAGGCCACTCCACCTCGCGCTGTTCCCCCAGCGCGCCGAGGATCCGCGTTTGCATAGAGCCCGGCAGCCGGGCTGAACAGGGCGGCCTGCACGCCTCCGAAGTACATGGACTTGTCGGGGAAACGCCGTAGCTCGAGGCCTTCCGGTGCTTCGACCGCGAGCCCCGGTTCATGAGACACGGTCGGTACACCCTGGAAACGCTCGTAGTGGACTCGAGAGGCATCGATCGAATCGCTCAGCGACATGCCGACATGGAGGAAGTTCACCAGAACGCAACACAGTGCAGACGTGATGCGATCGGCACCGGGACTGCCAATTGCCAGGACCGTTCCGTCCTTGTGCCTCGCCACGGTGGGAGCCATGTTCGAGATCAAGCGAGCCCCCGGCTCCTGTGCATGGAACCCGGACCGATTGAGCTCGACCTCACCCAGCGAGTTGTTCATCCACAGTCCGGTGCCAGGGACCATGAGGCCGGATCCGTATCCAGCTGAAACAGTCACAGCACATGCCAGGCCGTCGCCGTCCACAGCCGACGTGTGGATGGTCGAAGGAGAATCAAGCAGCCGGCCCGGCTCTCCGAGGCGCGCAGCTTCGAGAAGACGCTGCGCAGGCTCTGAACGGTCGGCGACCTCGTCGAGTTCTCGGATCCGGTATTCGAAGACGGCGCGCTGCGCTTCGATCAGATGCGTCAACTCGTCCGTTGTCCACTCTCGGAACGGGTGATCGTCGACGAGGAGCAGCATCGCGGCGAGGGCGGCGCCACCTACTGCTGGAGGTGGGTTCGTGACGACGTCCCAGTCGTCGATAGTGATCCGCACCGGTTCGCGGACGATGGCCTCATAGGCCGCCAGGTCGTCTGCGTTCAGCAGTCCCCCGCCTCGTTGGATTGCGTCGGCTATCGCCTGTCCGAGTGAACCCGTATACAAGCTGTCAGGCCCTTCCTGACCAATCTGCGAGAGGCTCGCTGCCAGGCCGGGGATGTGAGCCGTTTCGCCGACCTGCAACGGGCGGCCGTCGGGATGATGGATCGCGCGGTAACTCTCCTGTTGCCAGCCAAAGACCTTCTCGTGTGAGTAGACGAGGTATTGCCCTGACGCAGATGAAATGGGGAAGCCCGTCTCAGCAACGTCAACCGCCGGTCGCAGGATCTCCTCCCATGGCACCGCTCCGAAGCGTTCTGAAGCGACTCCGAAGCCGGCGAAGGCTCCTGGCGTGGCCACCGACCCGGCGCCAACAACAGTCGTCATCCCGCCGCCGTAGTCGATGTGGACTTCGGTTCCACCCTGGCCGAAACGTTCGGGGCGGAGACCCCGACCTGGCATCTCGGCATAGGCGTCGATCACCACTGGTTCGCTCTCGGGATCCCATATCGTCAGGTACCCAGATGCACCTGGGGCAATGATCCCCGGCTCGGTGCACATCGAGACAATTGCTGCGCCGATTGCTGCATCGACCGCATTGCCGCCTGCATCGGCGATGGCAGCACCGGCATCCGCCGAGAGCTGGGAACCTGAGGCGATTGTGACCCGTGACATTGTCCGGCGAGGCTAGTGACGCAGTTGACCTCATGAGTCAGCGGTCTCGAGATCCGGTGGCACCTCAACGTGGTTGGCGACGATCTCGATGCGGCTCCGCTTGCCACCTTCAGTAGACCAGAAGCGCCGCTGCGTCGCTCCAGCCACCCACACCCGGCGTCCCGGCGTGAGCTGTCCATCGAGAAGGGACTCGGGCGGGTCCCACACCGTTATGGGGATCACGTCGACCCTGCTGCGAGGTTCATCGGATCGAACGGTGACGAGCAAGCGGAGAAGGCTGGAGCCGCTCTGGAAGGTGCGCAGCTCGGGGAGGGTCGCCAGGCGGCCCGACACGACGACGAGGTTGAGATCCATTGCATTCCTTTCGTGGGGAGTGCGGGGACTCGAGCACCGTATGAAAGGGGTATGACAGATAGGCTCCGAGCCATGGAGCGCGTGACACGGCTCGCCGACGGTCTGTATCAGATCGACGCCTTGATGTTCGACGACACCGAGCGTCTGGCGTGTTACCTCTTCGACGGGCCAGAGCGTGTCCTCATCGAAGTTGGCCCGTCGGTGACGCTGCATCACCTGACTGACACTCTCGATTCGCTCGGCATCGACGACCTGTCCACGATCGCGGTGACGCACATCCACCTCGATCACGCCGGCGGAGCCGGGCATCTCGCGGCCCGCTATCCGAACGCCAGGATCGGTGTACACGCCGCAGGCGCAAGACACCTCGCCAACCCGCAACGTCTCTGGGACTCCGCCACCCGGATCTATGGAGAAGAAGGCATGGCCACGATGTGGGGTCCCATGGAGCCGATTGCCGACGATCGGATGCTGATCCTCGAGGAGGGCACCAGGATTCCTCTGGGCGCCGGGAGATTCCTCGACGTGATGGACACACCCGGACACGCCAAGCACCATGTGGTGTTTCTGGATCCTGAGTCTGGCGGGATGTTCATCGGCGACTCGGTTGGCATCGCGTTTCCGCACGGCCACTTCGTTCAACCGGTCACGCCGCCGCCCGACCTGGATCCTCCGCTCCTGGTTTCGCAGCTACGGCGCATGGCCGATAGGGACCCGGCCTTTCTCGGGTTCGCTCACTTCGGACGTCACGACGACCCTCAAGCGGCGCTTGCTGAGGCGGAAGCGCGAGTCGAAGCGTGGGTCGACTTCGTCCGGGACCTTGGCGATGACACGGAGGCGGCAGCTGTCCGTCTGCGGGAGTGGGTGCTGGAGGGATATCGGGCCCAAGGCGTGTCCGAAGACGTCATCGCGACGTACGACAAGAACACCTTCTGGCCGATGATGCCAGCGGGAATCGTCCGTTGGCTGGGCCTGCAGAGCTGAATCTCTTGCGGCTGTCCTAGGAGCGTCGACCGGCCGCGGCGATCTCAGCCTCGAGTTCGTCGATCCCGGGAAACCCAGGGTCCCCTTCGAGGATGGCGTTGCGCAGGTTCGCCGCTGCGTCGGCATCACCGAGACGCGCCGCAGCTTTGGCGGCGACGTACCAAACCCTGCGATCAGCCTCGCCCGACTGTGCCGTCACTCGCTGGGTTCCGAGAAGCTTCCAGGCTTCCTCGGCATTGCCCTCGTCGAGCAGGTAGGAGGCGTATACGACGAGGCCCTCCTTCATCGTTGAGGCCCTGCCTCCGCGCTTCTGCAACTCCTCCCACGCATTGGCGACTGCGCGATCGCGGCCCAGGGCACGCAGAATGTCCATCTCGACCGGCAAGTGCGTGGTGTCTCCCGACATCCGGCGGTAGGCACGAAGCTCGGCGAGACCCCGTTCCCAGTCGCCGGCTCGGTATGTCGCAAGCCCGAGAACCTCACGGATGTATGCGTAGCGAGGTGCGAACTCCTTCGCCTGCGTCGCATGGCGCGCCGCCCTCTGGAATGCACCGTCCTGGAACGCTTCGCTCGCCTTTGCCAACGCCTCGATGGCACCGGCTGACTTCGTCGCGGACGTGGTCCGGGACAGCTCGTCGACAACCCATCGCGGAATCGAGGCTTGCGCGGCTGACAGATCCTTACGAACCACCCGGCCCCCGGATCGGCCACGGTCCTGGCTGTCGTCGCGGGAAGACCCGCTGGAGCGACGGGACCCTGTGTCGCCGCGCTGAGACGTGCGATCGGTACCGCGAGATGAGCGTCGCGGATCGGTACTGCGGCCCCTGCCGTCCTGGCGCCTGCCGGATCGCTGATCCGACCCAGAACCGCCACGGGAGCCCTGAGACCCACCCGAGGCGCGGCCCTTGGATCCTCCACGGGATCCCGACCCCCTCGAGCCGTCACGCCCGCGATTGTCCGAGCGGTGCCGGTCACCGCCGCGTCTGTTTCGTCGATCTCGTTGTTCTGCCATGTGCGCTCCTGGACGGTAGCGGGGACCAAACGAAAACGAGGCCGCCCCAATGGGACGGCCTCGAATAGAAAAATCGGCGGCGACCTACTCTCCCGGGACCCTGCGGTCCAAGTACCATCGGCGCAGGTGGGCTTAACTTCCGTGTTCGGAATGGGAACGGGTGATCCCCACCGCTATGGCCACCGAAACCTATGCGTGCTTCTTGAGCACTCCATAGCGAGCACAGACATCGAGTATTCAACCGAAAGCCCTCGACCGATTAGTACCAGTCAGCTACGCGCATCGCTGCGCTTCCACTTCTGGCCTATCAACCTGGTGTTCTCACCAGGGGTCTTACCCGGTAAACCGGTGGGAGATCTCATCTTAGAGGCGGCTTCGCGCTTAGATGCTTTCAGCGCTTA
>JABDMN010000397.1 GCA_013001485.1 Acidimicrobiia bacterium | reverse complement strand
GTCCGAGACGAATCCGTAGATGCGGTGGTCAACGAGATCAGCCCCGAGCATCGCGCGCAGATGGGCCTCGGCGACCGCCATACCAACCCCCGTTGCGAATCCCTGTCCCAGCGGCCCGGTGGTCATTTCGATGCCGAGTTCGGGATCGTACTCCGGGTGGCCGGCCGTCACCGACCCGAGTTGGCGGAAGTCCCTGAGATCAGCGATGGTCAACGGGAACCCTGAAAGGTGGAGCAGGGAGTACAGAAGCATCGATCCGTGCCCGTTGGACAGCACAAATCGGTCCCGATCCGCCCACGTTGGATTGTCCGGGTCGACGATGAGGAATCGGGACCACAAGACGGCGGCGATGTCGGCCATACCCATCGGCATCCCGGGGTGGCCCGAGTTCGCCTTCTGCACGGCATCAATGGACAGCGTCTTGATGGTGTCGACGGCCAGCTGTTCGTGGTCCACGGTGCTCCTCAGGTCGGCCGCCGCAGGCTAGTCAGGGCCGGAGAGGGCCAGTCAGCCGACGATGCGCACCGATCGATCGGAGATATTGAGCCGGTCGGCCCCCTCATCGACCACCGCGACGATGTCCTCGATCCGGACGCCGAACTCCCCGGGCACATAGATTCCTGGCTCGACAGAGAAGGTCATTCCCGGAGCCAGTTGCAGATCGTTGCCCTCCACGATGTACGGAGTCTCGTGAACGTCCAGACCGATCCCATGCCCGGTGCGGTGGATGAAGTAGTCGCCGAAGCCGGCTTCGTTGATAACCGACCGCGCCGCACGATCGACAGACTGCGCCGTCACGCCGGTTTCGACAGCGGCAACTCCAGCTCGCTGCGCCTCCTCGACGACGTCGTGCATCCGGGTGAACCGGGCCGGCGGCTCACCGACATGGAACGTCCTCGTCGTGTCTGAGTGATATCCCCGCACCGAGCCCCCGAAGTCGACGATGACAGCGTCGCCACCCTGGATCACCCGTTCTCCCGGCTCGTGGTGTGGGGACGCCGAGTTCGGCCCGGAAGCCACGATCACGAACGAGACGGCATCGCACCCCTCCTCGAGAAGCATCGCCCCAACCATGGCCGCCAGGTCTCGCTCGCTCCTGTTTGAGAAGACCGTGGCTGCAAGACGATCGGCTACGCGGTCTGCGGCATGCGCCGACAAGCGGAGCGCGGTGAGCTCACCGTCATCTTTGATTATCCGGACCTGCGCCATCAAAGGCGATGCAGCCACGAACTGAGCCTCCGCCAGTGAGTCCTGGAGCTGGAGGAGGAACGTCGACCATGTCTCATCGCCCAGGGCCACACGGCCGGCCGTGCCGACGACGTCGGCGACCAGCGCTACGGGGTCGTCGGTCTCGTCCCACGGCACCACGTCGAGAAACCCAGGCTCTCGCGCATCTACACGCGGCGCTTCGAGACGCGGCACAACGAGGGTCACCGGGCCGGACGCACCGACCACGGCCATCGTCAGCCTCTCCAGTGGCATGGCCCGGTACCCGGTGAGGTACGGGAGGTCGCTGCCGATCGAAAGCAGGAGCTGATCGACATTGGATTCGGCCATCGCGGCCCGGACCCGGCTCAGGCGGCCTTCCACAGTCAGATCCGGGCCGCAGCCAGTGAGTCCCGAGCGTGGTACGACGAGCGAACCAATGGCCCCGCTTCCACATGAGGAAGACCCAGAGCATCACCGGCCCTCGAATAGCGGTCGAACTCGTCAGGGTGGACGTAGCGGTCGATGGGGCGATGCCGAGGCGTCGGGCGCAGGTACTGACCGATCGTGACAATGTCGACGCCTACAGCGCGAAGGTCGGCGAGCGCACCTACGACCTCGTCTTCTGTCTCCCCCATGCCGACGATCAACCCCGACTTGACCGTGGCGGCGGGGTCGAGCCACCTGGCTCTCGCCAATAGCGCCAGCGAGCGCCCGTAGTTGGCGGCAGTCCGAACGTCGCGCTGGAGTCGCAACACCGTCTCGGTGTTGTGGTTGAGGACGGCCGGGCGGGCGTCCATCACGGTTCCGAGAGCCGTCCGATCGCCCTTGAAGTCGGGAATCAGTACCTCGACTTCGCATGCGGGCACCCGATCACGAATCTGACCGATGGTCTCTGCGAAGATCCCCGAACCCCCATCGGGAAGATCGTCGCGATTGACGGACGTGAGCACCGCGTGACGGAGGCCGAGCTTCTCGATGGCCTCGGCGGCTCGCGCCGGCTCGTCGACATCCACGGTGCCCGGACGACCGGTGGTCACGTCGCAGAATCCACACGCCCGGGTGCACACTTCGCCGAGAAGCATCATGGTGGCCGTGCCCTGGGCCCAACACTCGTAGATGTTGGGACACTTGGCTTCCTCGCAGACGGTGTTGAGGTCGAGACCCCGCATCAGCTCTTTGAGGTCCTGGTAGCCGGAGGTGTCCGTGCGGGCAGTGACCTTCATCCACTCGGGTCGAGGCGGCTCGCCAGGCAGCCGTCCGTCGATGAGCAGCGGGGTGAACGAGCGGGACTCAGCCGAGAACGCTCCGGAGGCGACCATCCGGTCGATGTCGAATCGGTCTCCTGCACCCCTCGAAAACGCAGCGAGCTGGGTCTCGGTGGCCGTAGCGCCGAGCGCAGCGGTGACCGCAGGGATGACGGCGTCAACAACCTCTTCCAGCGAGACCGCCTCACCGCGGAGCTCGCTCAACGACGTCACCGGCCGATCGGGAATGCCACAGGGGTTGATGTGACCCCACATCGACATGTCCGGATCGACGTTCAGGGCGAACCCGTGCATCGACACGCCCCTCGACACCCGCACGCCGATGGCAGCGACTTTGCCAAGCCGCGTCCACACGCCGGTCAGCCCTGGCTCAGCCCACGCCTCGATACCCAGGTTTTCGAGCGCGTCGATCAACCCGGCTTCGATGCGCCGGACATGGCCGACCATGTCGAAGCCGTTGGGGAGACGGGGCACTGCAGCGATCGGGTATCCGACGAGCTGGCCGGGCCCGTGATAGGTGACGTCGCCCCCGCGATCGACGTCCACAACGGCCGCCCCGGTATGGGCAATCGCCGAAGCGTCGAGGACGTTGGAGCCGTCCCCGTTGCGGCCGACCGTGTACGTGTGGGGATGCTCGAGCAGCAGCAGATAATCCGATTCGGTGCGACCCTCGACCCGACCCTCCCAAATGGCGCGCTGCAGGTCCCAGGCCTCGTCATAGTCGAGGCGGCCGAGCCAGCGTGCTCTGATCAGGCGAGTTCCTGTTCCCAATCCCACGTCTCGAGATTCTCCTTGATGCGGCGGAGGAAGAGCACGGCGGTGGAGCCGTCGAACGCTCTGTGGTCCCAGGTGAGACCGAGATACCCGATGTGGTGGATCGCGATCGAGTCGACACCGGCGGAATCTGTGACCACCGTGGCGCGCTTGGTGACGGTGTCTGTCGAAAGAATGGCGACGTTGGGCACATTGATGATCGGCGACGTCATGAACGAACCGAACGGGCCCGGATTCGTGATCGTGAAAGAGCTGCCTGCGATGTCGTCTGGAGCCAGATCGCCATTGCGGGCCTTGTCGGCGAGCCGCCGAGTCTCCCGGGAGATCCCCTTCAGGCGAAGGCCATCGGCGCCGCGAATGTTGACGACCACCAGGCCCGTCTGGTTCAGGTCGACGCTGATGCCCAGGTTCACCTGCCCGTGGAACGTGTGCGTCCCTTCCTCCAGATTGAACGAGCTGTTGACCACGGGATACTCCCGCAAGGCATCGATGGTGGCTCGACCGATGAACGGCAAGTAGGTGAGTGAATGACCCTCGGCAGCCTTGTAGGCCTCCTTGTGAGCCCTTCGCACCTGCTCGACTCGTTCGTAGTCGACCTCGACGGAAGCCCACACATGGGCGGTCGAACGCTTGGCGTGGACCATGTTCTCTGCGATTCGGCGTCGCAGCCTCGGGATCTCCTCGACCCGGTCGCCTGACGCCGCTGCCGCTGCCGCAGCAGGAGCTGCGACAGGTGCTGGTGTCGGTTCGGGGGCCGGAGCGCCAGCCGGAGGGGCTGCCGGGACCGCTGGTGCCGTAGGGGCCGCAGCAGCCGCAGGTGGCTCGGCCGCCGGAGCTGGC
>JABDMN010000376.1 GCA_013001485.1 Acidimicrobiia bacterium | reverse complement strand
CGTCAACCGACCTCTCATCCTCCTCGCCGACGAGCCAACCGGGAACCTCGACCCCGCCACCTCGGTGGGAATCATGCGCATCCTCGATCGCATCAACCGCACCGGGACGACCGTGGTGATGGCAACCCACGACCATGCAATCGTCGATGCCATGCAGCGCCGCGTGGTCGAGCTCGACCGGGGCCGCATCGTCCGTGATCAGGCTCGTGGTGTGTACGAAGCCACCCGCCGCAGCCAACCGACGCAAACCCCTACGGCACAGCCAACACCAGCCCCAACAGAACCTGTCCAAGCGCCGCCGCCCGAGGCCGGGACTCCGGCGGACGAACCCGACCCGGCCGGTGAGGAGGAGTAGTGCGGATCCAATACGCCCTCCGCGAAGCGCTGCGCAACATCGCTCGAAACCCGCTCGTGGTCCTCGGCGCGATCCTGGCAGTGCTCCTGTCGCTGGGGTTGACGTTCTCTACATTCGTCTTCGGTGAAGTGGTGAAGAAGAACACCCAGCGCTGGGCCGATGACGTGAGGGTCATCGCCTACGTGTCCGACGACCTCAATGCCGACCAGACGGCCACGTTGCTGGGCACGGTGTTCAATTGGGACGAGGTCGAGTCGGCCTTCTTCTTCTCCAAGACCGAAGCCCAGTCCGAGGCCCTCGACCTGTTCGCCGATCAGCCTGCCTTGCTGCGCATTTACACCGAGAACCCCAACATCGCCCCCGCTTCGATCCGGGTACAGCCTGGTGACCCTGAGGACTATCAGTCGATCGTGACACGGCTCCGGGGCAGCCCGGGCGTGATAGAAGTCGCGTCTGCCGGTCCCGGCATCGACGCCATGATCAGCCTGCGGGACGGACTGTCGTGGGTAGCGCTCGCCGCTGCCATCGGCGCCGGTGCGGCCGCAGTGCTCCTCATCGCCAACACCATCCATATGGCGATCTTCGCCAGGCGGGAGGAGATCGGGATCATGAAGCTCGTTGGCGCCGGCAACTGGTTCGTGCGGACACCGTTCCTCGTCGAAGGCATGATCGAAGGCCTCGTCGGCGCGGGCCTCGCCGTCGTGTCGGTGATCGGCGTCCATCGCCTGATGCTGACCCGGCTGAGCGCACTTCCCGAATGGATCAACATCGAGATCGCCAACGAGTTCTTCATCGGGCGCAGCGTCTTCGTCCTGATCGCCGGCGTGATCGCCGGGTTCCTCGGCAGCGGGCTCGCCGTTTCTCGATACCTGAGGGCATGAGACGTCGTCTCGCCATCGTTGCGCTGACAACCCTGTTGTTGACGGGCGTCATGCCAGGGGCGCGCGCCTCGCTCGAGTCCGACCTCGAGGACGTCCAGGACGCGATCGAAGCGATCGAGGGCCGGGTCTCCGAGTCCGAGGGTCGACAATCGGGACTCGTCACCGATCTGCTGATCTCGCAGTCCCGCATCGACGGCCTGGATGAGGACATCAGGTTGACCGTGACGGAACTGGCGGTTGCGACCGCGAACGTCGCCGCGACCGAATCAGAGCTCGGTCTGATCCAGGGTCAGCTCGATGCGCAGACCTCCGCTCTTGAAGCGACGCGTGACGAGATGGCACTCACCAGCGCCGAGGCAATGAACTTCGCGCTCGAGGCGTACATGGGGGCCGGTCCCTCCGGCCTCGAATTCGCCCTTGTCGTCGACAAGGTCCAGGAGATCGGCCTTGCTATCGACTACGTCGGCTGGCTCGCAGCCGCCACCGAGCGAGATCTCCGGCGCCTCGATGCTCTCGAGCAGCTCTCGGATCGCCAAGTCGTCCTCATCGAGGAACAGCAGGTAGTGGTGGGAGGACTGCTCGAACTGCTCGAACAGGATGAGGCACGACTCGACGGTCTCAGGCTCCGGCTCGAGGGCAAGCGCGTTGAAGTCGAGGACGAGCTCACCGTGCAGCAGGGCCGGCTGGCTCAACTGGAGGCCGAGGAGGCCAAGTTCCGCGACGAGCTGGACGTGCTGGCGGCCGAGCAGGCCAACATCGAGGAACTGATTGCCGAGCGGGCCCGCCAGGCCGGTTCGGCTCCCGGGCTCCTTCTGAGGCCGGTCCCGGGCCCCATTTCTTCCGGGTTTGGTCCGCGGCTTCATCCCATCCTCGGGTACACCCGGATGCACACCGGGCTCGACATGTCGGCCGGCCAGGGCGACCCAATCGTTGCCGGCGCAGATGGCATCGTGATCCTGGCGAGCTACAACGGGGGATACGGCAACACGGTGATGATCGACCACGGCGGTGGCATGGTCACGCTGTACGCCCACCAGTCGTCGCTGGCAGTCGTCTACGGACAGTCGGTGGCCACCGGCGACCTCATCGGCTACATCGGTTCGACCGGTCTCTCGACCGGCCCCCACCTGCACTTCGAAGTGCGCATCAACGGCGAGCCGGTCGACCCTGCTCAATTCCTGTGAGCAAGCAGGTCATCGCCACCAATCGCAAGGTGCGCCACGACTACGAGGTCCTCGACACGTTTGAGGCGGGCATCGTCCTTACTGGCTCGGAGGTCAAGTCGCTGCGTGCCAAGCAGCTCACCCTGAAGGACTCCTACGCCGACATCGTTCGTGGGGAGTTGTGGTTGGTGAATGCCCACATCGCCCCCTACTCATACGCCCGCGAAGGTGGTCACGACCCCGAGAGGCACCGCAAGCTTCTGGTCCATCGTCATGAGCTCCAGCGGCTCGTCGGCAAGCTCGCTGAGCAAGGTCTGACGCTGGTACCGACTCAGGTCTACTTCAGCGACGGGATCGCCAAAGTGGAGCTGGCGCTGGCAAAGGGCAGGCGCCGACACGACAAGCGCCGCGAGTTGAGAGACAAAGAGGACCGTCGCGAAATGCGAAGGATGCGGCGTTAGGAACGGCGCTAAGAGCGTGCGGCGCTAGGAGCGTGCCGGGCTAGGCGTTTGCGGCGATCGTCTCGACCTGGTCGAAGATCTGGGCGATGCTCTCTTCGCCTAGAGCGCCGGAGTGGTTGCCCAGAACCTCTCCATCAGGTCCGACAAACAGCCAGTACGGCACCGAGCCTGAGTTCCCGAGATCGAACGTGAGTCGCTGTGACTCGTCCATCAAGACCGGGAACGGGAACTGCATCTGCTGGAGGTACGGCTCGAGCGGGTTGCTCCGTGTGTCGTCCATGAACGTCGTCACGGTCACCAGCTCGGTGTTGGGGTAGGAGTCCTTGTTGGCGGCGTACCAGGTGTTCAACGTGTCCAGGTCTTGCTGGCAGTACGGGCACCAGTGAGCCCACACCATGTACACCCGCGCCTTGCCATCGGCGGGCGTATAGGAGACCGTCTGTCCGGAGTAGAACTCGGTCCCCGAAATCTCGTTGATGACGCCGGTCGCCGCTTGCGGCTGATTGCCTTGGGGCTGCTGATCCCCGGCCGTCGACGTTGATCCACCCGTGGCTCCGACGGCGAGTGCCAACTCGAGCTCGTCGATGGAACCCGACACCTCTCCGACGTCGCCCGCCACCGACAACACGTCGGCTCGCATGCTCTGAAGGTCGTCTTGCAGTTCGTCGATGCGAGTTTGGGACCGATTGAGGCCGATCAGCGACATCACCTGCAGCACGATCAACGCCGAGAGCGCCAGCCCTCCGAGGAGGATGGCAACCCGCGGGACCGACGACTTCGCACGCGGCTTGTCGACCGGCTCAGGTGCGGGGGTCTCTTCAATGATCGAGATGTCTTCAGCGTCCACGCTCTGTCCTTATCGGCAAGTGAGGCCCCAGTATGAACGGACTTGACGGTTACAGAAAGCCGAGCGAGTCCCTAGTCCCTAGTCCCTAGTCC
>JABDMN010000363.1 GCA_013001485.1 Acidimicrobiia bacterium | reverse complement strand
TTGTTCTGGGTGTGGGTGGTCCCCGGATCGAGCCGAACGGAGGTCGCCGGGTTGCACGGTGACGCCCTTCGAGTTCGCCTGTCGTCACCACCGGAGCGAGGTCGCGCCAACACCCAGCTCGTAGGAGTTCTGGCACAGCTTCTCGGGACCCGGGTCGAGCTTGTGGGTGGGACCCGGTCCCGACGCAAGCGAGTTTGCGTCAGCGGCATGTCGGCTGCTGCCGTGTGGGCGACATTGGCGCAGAACGTCACCTAGATGGGCCTCGCTGGGGTAGGCTCGCCGGGCCTCTGGAGGTATATGCAATGGCCCGTAAGCTCGCCAAATCCACCATCGATCGTCTCGTTTCCAAGCTCGAGCTTGAACGCGAGCGTCTGCAAGCGGTCATCGCCGAGCGCGAGGAAGAGTTCGAGTCGTTGCGCCTTTCGGTGACGCCATCTGAGCACAACGTCGACCCCGAGAACAGCGACGGGGGCTCCCTGGCTTTCGAGATGCAGAAGGAGATGTCCATCGAGCAGAACGCCGAGGGCATCCTCGAGAAGGTCGCCCATGCTCTCGACCGGGTCGCTGACGGCACCTATGGCGAGTGCGAGAGCTGCGGCAAGCGCATCCCCATGTCGCGCCTCGATGTCCTGCCCTACGCGACTCTTTGCGTCGACTGCGCCGCAAAGCAATGAAGCGGAGCGGCGCTGCCGCCGCAACTGTCGGGAGCGTCCTCGCCGTCGACATCCTGACCAAGGCCCTGGTCGTCGCCAACCTCGAGGACCCCGGCAAGACCCTGACGTTGATTGAGGACTTCTTGCGGTTCCGGGTGTCTCGGAACCCTGGAGCCGCCTTCTCGCTGTTTCCTGACGGCGGAGTTCTTCTCGGCATCGTCGCCGTCGTCACGATCGTCGTGATCGCCGCCGTCATCGGTCGAATGGACCGGCGGAGCGACGTCATGGGGCTCGCGCTGGTCGCAGGTGGCGCCACTGGCAACCTCATCGACAGGATCTTCCGTGGCGATGGGTTCCTCGACGGGAAGGTCATCGACTTCATCGACTTTTCGTTCTTCCCGTCGTTCAACGTCGCCGACTCCGCCATCACCGTCGGAGCGGTCATCGTGATCTTCGCTGCCTTCCTCGGGGAGAGATCATCGACCGTGTGACCGTCGTCGTCGACGCTGCCCATGCCGGTTGGCGCCTCGACCGGTTCGTCGCCGAGGCGGGTGGCGTCTCCCGGGCCCACGCTCGGCGCCTCGTGGAGGACGGACATGTCACCATGGGTGGAGCAGTGGGCCGGCCCAGGCAACCGGTACCCGAGGGGCTCGAGGTCACGATCGAGGTTCCCGTCGTCGACACTTCCCTCGTACCCGAACCCGTGGAATTCGGAGTCGTCCATGAGGACGACTCCGTCATCGTCGTCGATAAGCCGGCCAATCTGGTCGTGCATCCCGGTGCCGGGCACTCGACGGGGACGTTGCTGGCCGGGCTGGTCTATCGCTTCCCCGAACTCGCCGAGCTGGGCGAAGAGCGGCGCTACGGCCTCGTGCATCGCCTCGACCGCGACACCTCGGGCTTGCTTATGGTCGGTCGTACTGCCTCGGCGTTCGACGAGCTGACTGCTGCCCTCGCCGCTCGCGAGGTCACTCGGGAGTACTGGGGCCTGGTGCACGGGCACCTTGAGGCGGCGACGGCGACGGTGGACGCCCCAATCGCGCGTGACCCGAACCGGCCCACCCGCATGGCAGTGCGAGCCGGCGGACGCCCGGCGCGCACGCACTTCTCGCGCCTTGCCGAGTGGAGCGAGGTATCCCTCATTTCAATGCGGCTCGAAACCGGGCGGACGCACCAAATTCGGGTTCACTCTGCGTCGATCGGCCACCCGATTGTCGGCGATGGTCAGTACGGAGGGCGGCTCAAGTCGACGATCGAGATCGGCAGATCTTTCCTCCACGCCATCTATCTGTCGTTCCGTCACCCGGTGTCGGGTGAGACGGTCGAATTCGAGGCTCCACTTCCTGGCGAACTCGTCGAGACCCTCGCCTCACTGGGACCGCCTCAACGTGGTGAAGTCCCCGGCCGATAGGCTGAGGCAGACCGGACAAGGACTTCCCATCCAGACCTACCAACGACTCTCGTTCCTCGACACCTCGTTTCTCGCCCTCGAGACGCGCACGACGCACATGCACGTCGCTTCTGTGGGCTTGTTCGAGGCAGGCCCCATGCGTCTCGAGGACGGAGGAATCGATATCGAACGGATTCGCCGTTACGTCGAGTCGCGGCTCCACATGATTCCCCGTTATCGACAGCGACTGGCCTTTGTTCCGATCGAACGGCACCCGGTGTGGGTCGACGACGAGTTCTTCAATCTGGAATACCACGTGCGGCATACCTCGCTGCCAAAGCCGGGCACCGAGCAGCAACTCCTGGACCTCGCCGGGCGAGTGCTGTCGCAGCAGCTTGATCGGTCCAAGCCGCTGTGGGAGCTGTGGGTCGTCGAGGGCCTCGAAGATGATCGTTTCGGGGTCATCTCCAAGGTTCATCAC
>JABDMN010000353.1 GCA_013001485.1 Acidimicrobiia bacterium | reverse complement strand
GGCCTGATGAGTGGGCCGTGAGGGACCCATCCATCGAGTCGATCAGAATCCGGCTCACGACGAGGCCAAGGCCGGTCGAATCTGTCCCGTCCCGATCGTCGGTTTGTGTGAACGGTTCGAAGATGCGTTCGAGGTCTTCAGGCGCGATACCCCGACCCTGATCGACCACCTCGATCTCGATGGAGTCGCCAACGCGCGCCGAGCGGACCACGATCGTCCCTCCGTCCGAGTACTTGATGGCATTCGCGATGAGGTTGGTCATGGTCTGGCGCAGCCGCACCGTGTCGGCACGACACTCCAGCCCGGTCGAGTCCTGAGTCACGAGGCCGAGCTCAGAGGCCGACGCGAGCGGGCGAAGCAGGCTGACAACGTTCTCGACGACCGAGCAGCAGTCGATGTCTTCGAGGGCGACAGTGAGGCCCGTCTTTGAGAGCTTGGCGACCTCGAGCAACTCGTTGACCATCTGCAAGAGGAAGCTGGATGCCCGGTAGATCTCGTGGACGTATTCAGACGCTTCGACCGGGGCGACGTCGATGGTCTCGACCAGCTGTGTGTACCCCACGATCGAGGTGAGCGGGGTCCGCAGTTCGTGGGAGACAGCCGAGTACAGACGCTGCTGTTGGTCGAGTGCTGTCGCCAGCTCGCCGTTGGCCCGTTGCAGATCGGCGGTCCAGGTGGCTGCGATCTCCTCGGCAAGCGCCTGAGTCCGCGCTTGTGCTCGGTGGAGGCGACCGTACATGGTCCCGAGGAGCGCTCCGGCAATCCCGAGCACCGTTGGGGCGAGGTCGACGATGAACATGATCGGCATCTGGCGGTGGAGTTCGTCGAACGTGACGTTGCCGACGCTCGCGACGCCGACCCTCCACGCAATGAGAACGAACACGCACCCGAAGAGGGCTCCGCCGATCGCCCATCGCGCCGTGTGGAACAACGCTCGCTTCTTCGACATAGCAATGGTTATCGGCGCTAGGCCGAATCCTCTTGAGGATGGCGCCATATGATCCTGGCGTGGCTCGAAACGATTCCTCGATAGGCCGACCCCTCAGCCATCATTTCGAAGGGGCGCTCGAAACGCTGGCCGCCGACCTCGAAGGGATCCCGTGGGGAGTCGCCGGCAGCACGATGGTTGCCTTGCTTGGCGGAGACGTGAAGCCTGCCGACATCGACATCACGTGCCACTCAGAAGCCTTCGAAGCGTTTCGGTCGACCCTCGACGATGTCATCGAGATGGAGACCGGTGGCCCCATATGGCGCAATGCATGGTGGATGCGAGGCTCCGTTTCGGGTGTTTCCGTCGACGTGATGGGCGGCCCAGCGATTGATGTCAACGGTCGCCGAGTCGACCTGACAGCGGTGTCGGAGCTGGAGGTCGCTATCGGTTCGAACCGGGTGACGCTTGCCGATCCGGCGGAGTGGGTGTTCGTGTATCGGTCTATCGATCCTGCCAAGGCGGCAGTCCTGGCCGAGATCGTGGGCCCCTCCGATATCGCCGCCGCCGGGGCCCGGTTGGGCATCGACCCTCCCTACACTGGCCTCACCGCACCGGAATAACGATGCTTCGGCGCGGTTGACACTCACCCATGTCTGACGAGATCAAAGCCACCGTTTCGCTGAATCTGCCGACGCTTCAGGCACAGCCTGAGCCGGCCGGTGCCGACGCGGCTGCAGAGCCGATCGACGCGGAGGTGCTCAACGAGACGCTCGAGTACATCCGGCCTGCGCTCCAAACAGATGGGGGAGACCTGGTTCTGCTCTCTGCCGAGAACGGGCGGGTAACACTTCAGCTCGTTGGTGCCTGTGGCGGGTGCCCGATGTCCACGATGACGCTCACCGCAGGAATCGAGCGGATCCTCACCGATCGCGTCCCCGGCGTCACAGAGGTCGTAGCTCTCTAGCGAGCGTCTGCCCGGGTCAAGTCGGGCAGTGTCGGCGTGCCGGACTCGGTGAACACGAGAGCCGTTTCGATGTGGGCGACCTCCGGCATCGTCGTGAATCCACTCACCGCCAATTGCCGCAGATGGTCGGCGTCGCGCACGACGACTTCGATGAGGAAGTCGTTCGCGCCGCTGACATGCCACATCCGTGCGACCTCAGGCATGGCTCGAGCGCGATCAGTGAACTGGTCGACGTCATGGGCCGTGTGACGTGACAGCCGTACCGCCACCATGGCACGCAGGCTGATGCCGAGAACAGCCGGGTCGACGTCGGCGTGGAACCCTCGAAAGACACCGGCATCCTCGAGGCGGCGCACTCGCTCCGAACATGTCGACGGAGCAAGGCCGATCGCAGCAGCAAGCTCCTTGTTCGAGCGCCGTGCATTCTCTTGAAGAAGGCGGATGATCTCACGATCTGTTCGGTCAAGTGACCGCATATTGACTCCTTCACCGAAATCTCTACGGACATCTTGGCGGTGGCCCGCAGATATCGTAGCTTGAGGTTGCCGACATCGAACGAACGGGGACAGATCATGCGTCGCAGTTGGGCCGAGCCGTACAAGATCAAGATGGTCGAACCGATCCGGATGACCACGCCGGAAGAGCGAGCCGCCGCGGTCACCGAGGCGGGCTACAACACCTTCCTCCTCCGCTCGGACGATGTGTACATCGACCTGCTGACGGACTCGGGCACGTCGGCGATGTCGGACCGTCAGTGGTCGGCGATGATGCTCGGCGACGAGTCGTACGCCGGTAGCCGCAGTTTCTACGAGCTCGTTGACGCCGTTCACGAGGTGTATGGCTACGAGGAACTCATCCCTACCCACCAGGGACGTGGCGCCGAGCACATCCTGAGCCAGATCCTCATCGCCAAAGACGATGTCGTCCCTGGGAACATGTACTTCACGACCACCCGGTTCCATCAAGAACATGCCGGTGGTCGGTTCGTCGATGTCATCGTGGACGAGGCCCACGATCCCCAGAGCCTCTTCCCGTTCAAAGGCAACGTCGACCTGGCGAAGCTGCAGACGGCCATCGACGAGGTCGGCGCCGACCGCATCCCCTACATCTCGGTCGAGACGAACGTGAACATGGCGGGTGGTCAGCCCATGTCGATGGAGAATCTCAAGGCCACCTACGACCTGTGCCACAGGCACGGGATCCTCGTGATGCTCGACGCCACCCGGGCGGTGGAGAACGCCTGGTTCATCAAGCAGCGCGAGTACGGGTACAGCGACCGCAGCGTCGCCGAGATTCTGCGCGAGATCTGCTCCTATTCCGACGGTGCCACGGTGTCGTCCAAGAAAGACAACCTGGTCAACATCGGTGGGTTCCTAGCACTCCGCGACCCCGAGCTCGCTCGCAAGGCTCGCGCTCTCCTCGTTGCTTTCGAGGGCCTCCACACCTACGGAGGCATGTCAGGACGTGACATGGAGGCTCTGGCGACCGGCATCAGGGAGATGGTGGCCACCGATGACCACGCCGCGGCTCGTGTCGGTCAGGTCGAGTACCTGGGCGACGCCCTCATCAAGGCAGGTATCCCGCTCATCCGCCCGGTTGGCGGCCACGGCGTGTTCCTCGATGCGATGGCGGTGCTGCCGCACATCTCGCAGGACCTGTTCCCGGCCCAGGCCCTCACCGCCGCCCTCTACAAGGAATCAGGCGTTCGGGGGATGGAACGCGGAATTGTCAGCGCGGGACGCGACCCCAAGACCGGCGACCACCACTACCCGAAGCTCGAGCTGGTTCGGCTGGCCATCCCACGGCGGGTGTACACCCAGGCGCACATGGACGTCGTTGCCGAGTCGGTGGTCGAGGTCTTTGAGAACCGCGAGTCGGTGCGCGGGTTGCGGTTCACCTACGAGCCCGACGAGCTGCGGTTCTTCCAGGCCAGGTTCGAAGAGGTCTGAGCTTCGCCCCGCCCTAGGCTCCGGCCGATGTCGGAGTTGTGGGACCAGGCGCGTGCGGGAGACATCCGGTCGTTGGCGAAGGCGATTACTGCAGTTGAGGCCGCGTCCGGGCTCGGCATCCTCGCTGCGGCCTACCCCGACGCCGGCTCTGCTCACATCATCGGTGTCACCGGCGCGCCCGGCGCTGGGAAATCGACGCTGGTCGATCGACTGATCACGGTCGCACGTGCGGCTGACAAGCGGGTGGCGGTCATCGCCGTCGATCCTTCGAGCCCCTTCACCGGGGGTGCCATCCTCGGTGACCGGGTTCGGATGCAGGACCACATCGACGACCCCGACGTCTACATCAGGTCGCTGGCCAACCGGGGGCACCTCGGAGGCATCTCAGCGGCCACCCCGAAAGCCGCGGCTCTGGTGGCCGCAGCCGGTTTCGACCCGGTCATCATCGAGACCGTGGGCGTTGGGCAGGCCGAAGTCGGCATCACCGAGAGAGCCGACACGACGATCGTCGTCGTGAACCCCGGATGGGGAGACAGCGTCCAGGCGTCGAAGGCCGGTCTCCTCGAGATCGGTGACGTGTTCGTTGTGAACAAGGCCGATCGCCCCGGAGTCGACGAGACCGTGCGCGACCTGCGTCAGATGCTGGAGCTGGGACGCGCGTTGCAGTGGACGCCGCCCATCGTGACGGCCGTCGCCACGGAAGGTTCCGGTGTCGACGAAGTCTGGGCGGCCATCGAAGCGCACAAGCTCCACCTTCACGACTCCGGTCGAATCGACGAGCGCCGAGCGGTGCGAGCCGCAGCCGAGCTCCACGACGCAGTGGAAGTGTCGGTGCGACGCTCGGTCGAGTCGCGACTCGCCGTCGAGTCCGTCCTCGATGAAGTCGTATCCCGGCGGCTCGACCCATGGACTGCAGCCAGCCGACTGGTCGATCTCGATGGGTAGCCTCGGATCGTTCCCGAAGACAAAGGAGCGCTCATGAGCCTCGCCGAGTACCGCCGTGAGGGTGCCGTCGCCCGTATTGCCCTCAACCGACCACCGGTGAATGCCCTGAGCACCGAATTGATCACCGATCTCGACGCCGCCATCGCTGAAGCCGCGGACCCCGGAGTCAGGGCGGTCGTCGTCACCGGAGAGCCGCACTTCGCCGCCGGGGCAGACATCACAGGCTTTCAAGCTGCCTTCGAGGCCGGTACCCAGGACACACTCGCCGCTGATCTCGGCGGGTTCGTCAAGCGGTTCGAGGCGCTTGCCAAGCCCACGATCGCGGCCGTCCGTGGCTATGCGCTCGGCGGCGGGCTCGAGCTGGCTCTAGGTGCTGACTTCCGGTACCTGTCCGACGACGCCAAGGTCGGTCAGCCCGAGATCCTGCTCGGCATCATCCCGGGCGCCGGCGGGACCCAGCGGCTTGCCAGGGTGGTGGGCGAGCACCGGTCACGAGAGCTGTGCATGAGCGGACGCCAGGTCGACGCCGCCGAGGCGCTCGCCATCGGGCTCGCCGACAAGGTTCTGCCGGCCGACGAACTTCTCGACGTGGCGATGGAAGATGCCGCTCGATGGGCCGAGGGCCCCACCGCTGCGTACGCGGCGGTCAAGAAGGCGTCGATCGGAGGATATGGCTTGCCTCTCGTAGAGGGTCTCGAAGTCGAGGCTGCGGCCTTCCGCGACGTCTTTGGTACCGCTGACGCGCGCGAGGGAGTCGCTGCGTTCCTCGAGAAGAGATCGGCTTCCTTCACCGGCGGCTGAGTGGTCAGAACCGCGCAGCGAGCCGCTTGAGGTTGCGGCGCCAGATCGCCGCCAAGACGGGTGTTGCAGCCAGCGCCGTTGCGGGCCCACCGGCGTACCAAGGGAATGTGAGCCGCTCCGACCAGATGAACCTGGTCCCTTCCGGGATCTCCTCGAGCAGGAACTCGCCCTCGCCTGTGACCAGACCCTCGTGTCGTATCGCCATCCGGTGCGGCGGTTCCCAAGCGGTGAACTCCATGATGTCGGTAGTCGACAGTGGACCCACCCGGGTCAACACCTCCATCCGGGTGCCCACGCCTGAGTGTTGTTCGGAGAGGAATCGGATCTCCTCGGCGTCTGCCATCCACTCGACGTGGGAACCGACGTCGGCAATATCGGCCCAGACCGCCGACGGCGGGGCTGGGATGTCGACGCTCACCTTCATGCGGAAACCGTACCGTCGGCGATGTGGCTAACCGCTACCGTGCGCGCCCCCATGGACCGAACCGAACGACAATTGCTGATCCGCAGAGGGCTCATTGCGGTCGCAGTGGTGGTTGTGGTCGGGGTGTTTGCCGGCTCCTGGTACTTCTCAAACGTCCTGCGTGGCGATCTCCTCATGCCGACGCCCTTCACTCCCGACCCGACGGCAACGGTTGCTGCTGTGGGCACCGGGCGCATCGTTCTCGAGCCGGGGCCTGACGCTGAGCGAGATGGTGTCTTTGGCCTCGTCGGGCCCAACGGATATGCCCAGGTCTCCAACGTCCTCGCCGCCAACGAGACGGGTGTGGAGCGGGGGTTCCGGCTCTATGACGGGGTCATCGAGGCTGGTGACGAGGTCGCCTTCGACCAGTACGCCTACGCGGGTGACCCGCAGCTTGCTCACGGCATCGACTACCGCGAAATCCGCTTTTCCGGTGACCTCGGGCAGCATCCGGCCTGGGTGGTCGATGGAGACCGCGACACCTGGGTGCTCGTGGTCCACGGAAAAGGCCTCGAGGAGCGGCGCCAGGCATTGCGGATGATTCCCCGCCTGCACCAGGAGGGTTACCCCGTGTTCGTCATCACCTATCGCAACGACACGCTGGCGCCCAATTCGGAGGACGGTCGGTACGGCTGGGGATTCGATGAGTGGCGGGACATCGAGTCGGCCATGTTCTTCGCCGAGGCGAACGGAGCCGAAGACTTCGTCCTGTACGGGTTCTCGATGGGAGGAGCTATCTCGGCGACCTACCTGCACGAGGCCGACGATCTGGGCCGGGTGCGTGGCGTGGTCTGGGACTCACCGGTTCTCGACCTCGAAGCCGTGGTCGATTCGGGCGCCGACGATCGGTCCGTCCCGGGCTTTCTCACGTGGGTCGCAAAGGGGATGTCGGCGATCCGATTTGGCATCGACTGGGCTGCCCTCGATCAGGTGGAGCGCGCCGATGAGTTCGACGTCCCGATCCTGCTGCTACATGGCTCTGATGACGCCACGGTCCCAGTCGAGTCCGCGGATCAGTTCGCTGAAGCCCGACCAGACATTGTCCGGTATCAGCGGTTCGACGGTGTCGATCACGTGCTGCTGTGGAACGCTGATCCGGCTCGATACGAGGCTGCCGTCATGCGGTTCCTGGCCGACGTGACGTTCCAGGAGTGAGCGTCCGGCCCGACCCTCAAGCGTGGATGACGGTCCTGACGCCCGCTCCGTAGGAGTCGAGCCGGTCGAGAACCCCGTTCACCGCTCCCGCCTCGAGCGGCACGGTGCCGGTGATGATCTGTCTCAGGTCGAGTTCACCTTCGGCCGCCCACCCCATCAAGTCATCAAGCTCGGTCCTGGTGTGGTCATTGCACCCGATGATCTCCCGTTCGGGCCCAACGAGCCCGCTGTATGGCGCCAGAGTCAGGTCCTTCTGGGTGATCCCTACCAGCACCAACCGGCCCCGCGGCTCCAATGTGCGTAGCGCGCTCAGGGTCACCTCGGGTACTCCGACCAGGTCGAGGGCGACATCGACGTCGGCATCGATGGCGGCACCGTTGGCCATGACCGGTTCCGCCCCCAGGCTCTCGGCGATCTCCAGCCGCCCGGGATCGCGATCGATCGCTAGAACCCGCCGCGCACCGAGTATCCGGGCAAGCTGCACCGCCGACATGCCCAAACCGCCGACCCCGAACACAGCAACAGTCTCACCGGGCGTCAGCCGGCCGCGGCGCAGGGCGTGGTACGAAGTGGCGGTGGAGCACATCATCACAGCGACGTGGTCGAGGTCGACGCCGTCAGGCACTGGCACCGCGTTCGCAGCAGGCACCACGATTGCCTGGGCGTACCCGCCATCTCGAGTGTTGCCCACCATCTGGTAGTCGGGGCAGAACTGCTCGGCCTCACTCGTACACCTGACGCATGACCTGCAACTCACGACGTAGTGAACGCCGACGCGGGTTCCAACTGCCGGCACGTCGACGCCTTCGCCGACCGCGGCGACGACTCCCGCAATCTCGTGACCCGGGGTCACGGGAACGAGCCGGGGGAGCGGCCTCCCTGCCCGATAGTGGGCGTCGGAGTGGCAGATACCGGCTGCGGCGATGTCGATGAGCACCTCGCCGGGACCTGGATCCGGTCGCGGGATGTCGGTCTCTTCGAGGGGCACGCCGGCCCCGGTGATGCGCAATGCCCGCATGTGGCAACGGTACCTGTCTCGCTGCGCGCCTAACGTTTTGCCATGGACACATCGACGATCCCCGGGTTCGGTCTTGGCGTCCGATCGCTCGTCAAGACGATGGAAGTGGCTGCCCTGCCCGACGATGTGTGGGCGGCGTGGACTTCGAACGAGGGGATCACCTCGTGGTGGGGGCCGGCCGCCGTGAACATCGAGCTGCGCATCGGTGGTGCCTACGAGATCCTGTTCAGCCTCGACCCTCCCGAGGGAGAACGCGGATCAGAGGGCTGTCGTGTCCTGGCCTACGTTCCCGGCGAGTCTCTCTCCTTCACGTGGAACGCGCCGCCCCACCTCCCGCTGCGGTCTTCGAACACATGGGTCGTGCTGTCGTTCGACGACGCGGGGTCGGGCAGGACCGCGGTGCGGTTGGTTCACACCGGGTTCCTCGATGGGCCCGACTGGGATGACTACATGGCGTACTTCGACTCGGCCTGGGGCTACGTGCTCGACCTTTTGCGCGACCACTGGAGCTGACGTCTCCGGGTCACCTGCGGGTCGCCCAGCGTTCGTGGGGCTGTTGCGGCAGCCGCCGTGGGACAATCCCGACCGTGAGGTACCTCGATCACGCTGCGACGACGGTGCTGCGTCCCCAAGCTCGGGATGCAATGGCGCCATTTCTCGACGACGCCTTTGGCAACCCGTCGGGGCTTCACGGCGTCGCCCAGCGCGCCAAGAACGCTCTCGAGGAGGCACGAGAGCGTGCGGCCGCCCTGCTCGGTGCCGATCGGCCACTCGAGATCGTGTTCACTGGTGGCGGTACCGAGGCCGACAACCTGGCGGTGGCGGGCGCCGCCCTCGCCAACGGCCGTCGCGGCGGCATTGTCACAACACCGATCGAACACGAGGCCGTGCTCGAGACGGCCGCCTTCTGTGGGCGTCTCGGATGCTCGGTCGAGTACGTCGGTGTCGATGCCGTAGGCACCGTCGACCCTGTTGCTGTGGCCGGTGCGGTTGACGAATCCACAGCTGTCGTCTCCGTGATGGCGGCGAACAACGAGGTGGGCACCATCCAGCCGGTCGCGGCCATCGCGTCAGCCGTTCGAGACGTCAATCCATCGACGGTCGTCCACTCCGATGCGGTTCAGGCCTTCATCTCGGAGGATGTGACGGTCCCCGTCATGGGGTGCGACCTGATAGCTCTCGCCTCGCACAAGGTCGGTGGCCCCAAGGGGGTGGGGCTCCTGTACGTGCGCAACGGGGTGGAGCTCGAGCCGGTGATCCACGGCGGGGGCCAGGAGATTGGTCGTCGCTCCGGTACCCACAACGTGGCCGGCATCGTCGGCATGGTTGCGGCGATGGAGGTCACGGTTGCCGACCGCACTGCGTTCCGTGACCGCATCGGCGTAGCTCGAGACTCGTTCGAGGAGGCCTTGCGCGCCGAGATCCCTGACCTCGAGGTGAACGGTGATCCTCAGCGGCGCCTCGTGCAGCACTCGCACGTTCGATTCCCGGGAATCTCAGCAGAGACGCTGTTGGTGCGCCTCGACCAGGCCGGAGTTGCTGCCGCAGCCGGGTCAGCGTGTCAGTCGGGCGCCATCGAAGTTTCTCACGTCCTCGATGCGATGGGCTTCGACGAAACCAGGGCAGGCGAGTCTGTCCGATTCAGCTTTGGGTGGGTGGACGATGTCGCCGACGGCTCGGCCGCTGCCAAAGAGGTTGCCGCAGTTGTCCACGAGGTGCGTCGATGAAGGCGTTGGTCGCAATGTCGGGCGGTGTCGACTCGTCGGTGGCAGCTGCCCTGATGCTCGAACAAGGCCACGACGTCGTCGGAGTCACCCTCAAGCAGTGGGAAGGTCCTGGCGGGGCACTGCCCACCGCCGGGTGTTGCACTGTCGGTGATGCCGAGGACGCCAGACGTGCCGCCGCCCAACTCGACATCCCCTATTACGTGCTCGACTACGTCGACGAGTTCCGCCATGCCGTGGTCGACCGATTCGGAGAGCAGTACGCGGCGGGCCGCACGCCGAACCCGTGTATCGAGTGCAATCGCAAAGTCAGGTTCCGGGCTCTTCTCGAGCGCACAGCCGAACTGGGTTGCGAGATTCTCGTCACCGGCCACCACGCCCGGATCACGCACGACGACGACGGCTGGCACCTGCGGACTGCGACCGATCCCGACAAGGACCAGTCCTACGTGCTGCACATGCTCGACCAGACGGCGCTGGCGCAGGTGCGGCTCCCGGTGGGGGAGATGTCCAAGACCGACGTGCGAGAGCATGCCCGTCGGCTCGGGCTCCGCACCGCCGACAAACCTGACAGCCAGGATCTCTGCTTCGTCGGGCACGGCGACTACCGCGATTTTCTCCGTGAGCACTTCCCCGATGTTGCGGGCCCCGGAGACATCGTCGATACCGACGGCACTGTGGTGGGTACGCACGCCGGCACAGTCGACTTCACCATTGGGCAACGCAAGGGCCTCGGGGTGACGGCGCCCGAGCCCAGGTACGTGGTCGACATCAAGCCGTCGACTGCGACGATCGTGATTGGGCGCAAGGAGGAGTTGCTCGCTCCCGGCTGCGAGGTCGAGGAGGTGTCCTGGGTCGCCGGGCACCCGCCGGCCAATCCGGAGGTCACCGTGAAGCTCCGCTATCGGTCTGACGCCGTGCCGGCATCGATCGAGCCGGCGGGGGAGCAGTGGCTCACGAGGTTCTCAGTGCCGCAGCGAGGTGTGACTCCAGGTCAGGCCGCGGTCTTCTATCGAGGCGATGAAGTGCTTGGTGGGGGAACGATCGCCGGAAGGCTGGAGAGCTAGAAGCCGGCGTTGACGCCGTCGATGTTGCCCGCCGTGACCCGGCCGATGATGCCCACGGCGAATGCCGCAAACACGATGATCGCCGACAGGATCATGGCGTACTCGATGACGTTGGCTCCGCGCTCATCGGAGTGAATTCGGGCCAGCATCCGCTGGGAGAAGCGCACCACGGTGTGTCCTTTGCTGTGAACTCGACTACTACGAGTAGTAGTGTAGTGACTACGGAGAGTAGTGTCAATGGGACTAGTCACCTGTTCCGGGAATGTGTGTGCGGTGTCGGGCAGAATGCTCTCATGGCCAAGAACCCAGCCGCTCGAATCGCCGAGCTCAGCGACGCCATCCGGTTCCACAACCACCGGTATCACGTACTCGACGCGCCTGAGATAGCTGACGCCGAGTACGACTCCATGGTGCGCGAGCTGGAAGCACTCGAGGCCGAGCATCCAGACCTGGTGAGACCGGACTCACCAACGCAGCGAGTCGGTGGCCCTGCGCTCGAGGCGTTCGCGCCAATCGCTCACCGTGAGCGGATGTTCTCGCTCGACAACGCCGAGAGTCATGAAGACATCGCTGCCTGGGAGGCTCGGCTCGAGCGAATCCTTGAGCGACCGCCCGCCGGCTACTCGTGCGAGCTGAAGATCGACGGCCTGGCCGTATCGATCACCTACGAGAAGGGTCAGTTCGTTCAAGCGGCGACGCGAGGCAACGGCGTCGTGGGAGAAGACGTCACCGCCAACGTCAGGACCATCAAGAGCGTGCCGCTGACCCTGGGCGAGGGAGCGCCGGACCTGATGGAGGTTCGCGGGGAGATCTATATGCCCGTCTCGGCGTTCGAGGAGCTCAACCGGCGCCAAGCAGAGGCGGGGGACCGCCCCTACATCAACCCTCGCAACACCGCCGCCGGCAGCGTCCGTCAGAAGGACCCCGCCGTGACCGCAAGCCGCAATCTCTCGATCTGGGTGTATCAGCTCGGCTTCATGACCGGTGGCCCCCGACTCGAGACTCACTGGGACACCATGGACTACCTGGCGGGCCTCGGGCTCAAAGCCAACCCGGCTTCGGCGCGGGCCGAGGACGCCGCGGCAGTCCACGCCTATCTGGAGGAGGCCGAGGCGGGGCGTCACGCCAATGACTACGACATCGACGGCGTCGTCATCAAGGTCGACTCGCTCGTCGACCAGGCGGCTCTGGGGTTCACGGCGAAAAGCCCCCGCTGGGCGATGGCCTACAAGTTCCCGCCCGAGGAGAAGACGACGCTGCTCGAAGACATCCGCATCAATGTGGGCAGGACAGGCGTCGCTACTCCCTACGCAGTCCTCGACCCGGTGTTCGTGGGCGGCGTCACGGTTACCAACGCCACCCTCCACAACGAGGGCGAAGTGCAGCGCAAAGACGTGCGGATCGGAGACACAGTCATTGTGCGCCGGGCCGGTGACGTTATCCCTGAGGTCGTGGGGCCGGTGGTGGCAAAGCGTCCCAGCAAGGCGAAGGTGTGGAAGATGCCCAAGAAGTGTCCCTTCTCGGGTCACCCCATCGTGCACCCCGACGGTGAGGCCAGGGCTAAATGCACCGGTGGGTTCGATTGCCCCAGCCGCCTGCGCGAGTACCTCTTCCACTTCGCTTCGCGCGGCGGTATGGACATAGAGGGTCTTGGCTATCGCACCGTCGACATGCTCCTGCGAGAAGGTGTCATCTCCACGCCGGCCGACATCTTCACGTTGGACCGGGAAGATCTTCTCCAGTTCGAAGGCTGGGGCGAGGTGTCGGTGACGAACCTGCTGGGCGCCATCGACGGAGCGAAAGAGCGACAGGTCGGCAGGCTGCTCACCGCGCTCGGTCTCCCGCTCGTGGGCGGCACCGTCGCTCGCACCCTCGTCCGCCGGTTTGGCGGCCTGCGTGAGCTGTTCACTGCCGACGAGGAAGAGTTGAGCTCTGTCGACGGGATCGGGCCCGAGATCGTGCGGTCGGTGGGCGAGTGGTGGGACG
>JABDMN010000344.1 GCA_013001485.1 Acidimicrobiia bacterium | reverse complement strand
GTCACACGCAATCGGTCACCCTCAACATCGAGATCGTTCGCTAGGACATCAAGCACAAACGGCAAGTAGGCCCGCAGAGTGGCCGAGTCGGCACCACCGACCGGAAGGTCGTTGACAGGCTCCACCGTGATCGAGATCAACCCGCTGACCACCCCGCCCTGGCCATCAACGACGGTGTAGGTCGACGTCACTTCACCGAAGAAGTCGGCGGGCGGCGTGTAGGCGAGGGCGCCGGCGGCGGCGGGCACAAGGACACCGAACTCCGGCTGACTGAACTCGAGCAGTGTCAAGGCGTCACCATTTGGATCAGAGTCGTTGAGGAGCGGCACCAGAGAACCCACCCCGTCTTCGAGGATGACGAGGAAGTCGGCGGCCAGGATTGGCGGAAGGTTCGGCTCAGCAACGCTGATCTTGACCGTCGCCAGGGTCAGGCCCCCTCTGCCGTCATCGACCTGATACACAAAGGCATCTTCGACGGTCGAACCACCGTTGTGCACGTAGGTGAACGCACCGTCTGGATCGAAGGTCAGCGTCCCGGCTGATGGCCCAACAACCAGGGAGGCTGTGAGGCCATCGCCATCGGGATCGGAGTCGTTGCCCATGACTCCGGGTGCCGACACTACGAGCGTTCCTCCCGGTCCCACTTCGTAGAGGTCTGCACCTGCGTCGGGGGCCGAGTTCTCAGCGATGGCCCAGGCGAAGGCCGCCGTTTCGCTCAGCGACGGCGTTGCATCGTCCACCAACAGGACGGTGACGGCAAACGGCGAATCGGCCGCCGATCCTGGATTCACGATGCCGGAGATCAACCCCGTCAATGGATCGATGCTCAGACCGGGCGGCAGGCCCGTCGCCGACCATGTCAGCAGGTTGGCCGGCTCATCGGTGTCTCCTCCGACCAGAGCCAGGGTGGTTTCGGCTCCCTCGCCGCCTTCCTGATCTCCGGGGTTGACGATGGTCGGGGCCTGATTGACTTCCGCCACAGTGATCGTGATCGTCTCGGAGTCGGTGAGCCCTAGTGAATCGTTCACGACGATGTCGAAGCTGTACGCGCCGGGGCCGTCGGACTCGGCGGGCGTCCAGGCAAAGGCACCCACAACAGGATCGATGGTGGCCGCAGCCGGCGCCCCCACCAGCGAGAAGGCCAGCAAGTCGACTGGAACGTCGGAGTCCACCGCAGTGGCCACGAAGGCGAGGAGCGTCGCCTCATCCACTACCCGGTCACCAATCGGTGCCAGGACCGGCGGCGAATTCTGCTCGGCAACGGTAACCGTGATCGTCTCCCGATCCTCTTGGTTCGGCGTTCCGTCGTCGGTGACGATCACGTCAAAGGTGTAGGACCCCGGCCCCTGCGCTTCAGTTGGGATCCACCCGAAGACTCCCCCCGCGGAGATGGTCGCCCCGGTCGGTGCGCCGGAGAGACTGAAGACCAACGTGTTGGCCGGCAAGTCAGGATCGGATGCGACGGCAGTGAAGGAAAGGGCAACGAGCTCGGTGACGGTCTGATCTCCGATCGGAGCAAGGATGGGGGCATCGTTCACTTCGGTGACGGTGACGGTGATCGTCTCCCGATCCTCCAAACCGGTGTTGTCGGTGACGACAACATCGAACGCGTACGAGCCCGGTCCTTGCGCTTCGGTTGGCGTCCATCCGAACAAGCCAAGCAGCGGGTCGATGCCCGCTCCGGCTGGAACCGACCCGGCGCCGTCTGCCAGGCTGTACGAACGGTTCGCCGGCACGTCCGGATCGGACGAGGTAGCAGTGAACACGAGCAACGAGCCCTCGTCGGTGATCCGGTCGCCGACGGGATTGAGTGTCGGCGGTGTGTCTACCTCAGCAACGGCGACGGTGATCGTCTCGCGGTCCTCCAGGTTCGGCGACCCGTCATCAGTGACCACCACATCAAACGAGAACACCCCCGGGCCCTGCGCCTCAGAAGGCGTCCACGCGAAATCGCCGGTGGCGGTGATAGCTGCACCTGCCGGGACACTCCCCGCACCATCCTCAAGCGTGAAGGTGAGCGAATTCGCCGGCAGGTCCGCGTCGGTGGCCGTAGCAGTGAAAGAGATCAACGTGCCCTCATCACCCGCCTGAGCACCCACCGGATCCAACACCGGCGCAATGTTGATTTCAGCAACGGTGATATCGAAGGACACTGTGTCAGTGTCGGTGCCGTCGGTAACTTCGAGGGTGACGGCGTACGTGCCGGGCCCATCGGCCTCGGTCGTGGTCCACGAGTAGTCACCGTTGGGGAGCACCGATCCGGGTCCACCGGTTTGGCTCCATGTCAATGTGTTGGCGGGAACATCGGTGTCGCTCGCCGTTGCCGTCAGAGACACCGTATCGCCCTCATCCGGGAACCGGTCGGCGATCGGATCCGCCACCGGAGCAGTGTTGATTTCGGCGACGGTGACATCGAACGACACCGTGTCGTCGAGGGTGGGGGAACCGTCATCGGTCACGCGCAACACCACCGTGTAGGTGCCGGGCCCATCTGCCTCACCAGTAATCCACGAGTAGTTGCCGGCCGCGTCCACTGATCCAGGACCCGAATCCTGGGTCCAACTCAGAGCGTTGTTTGGCGTATCGGCATCAGTGGCCGTCGCCGTCAACGACACCGTGTCCCCCTCATCAGGGAACTGATCAGCGACCGGATCAGCCACCGGAGCAACATTGGCCTCGTTCACTGTGACGGTGATCGTTTCGGTATCGGTGAGGAGTCCGGTGCCATCGTCGGTCACTACAACGTCGAAGCTGTAGACGGCAGGAC
>JABDMN010000342.1 GCA_013001485.1 Acidimicrobiia bacterium | reverse complement strand
ACCTCGGCGTTTCGTGCAACGCCGGGCCATGCGAGCACGTCTGGGTCGAAGGAAGTGTCATCAATGGTCGTAGATCCTCGGCGAGCAGCGGGGCTGATGCCTTCGCAATCGAGGAGGGCCGCCAGATCGTCGTTGTGGATACGGTGGTGACTGGCGCCTCGGCGGACGGCATCGACACCAAAGCCAGCGACGTTGTCGTGTTCGGTGTGCGGGTGCTCGACGTAGGCCGCAACGGGGTCAAGCTGTGGCGTGGTGGCGATGTGATCAACACCATCATCGACGGTACGGGCGCGGATTCGTCCCTCGTGGGTGAAGAGGCGGGTACGTACCGCTACCTGCACACGCTGGTCACCCACCACAGCGAGGGGGACTTCGGGTACGTGGGAACGTGGAGTTACGACGTGCGTTCGAGCGATATCACGATCGAGATCGTCAATTCGATCTTCGCTCACAATTCGGCTGGAGGCTTCTTCATCCCCGAGAGCGCCGCCTTGAGCATGCGTCACTCCATCTTGTGGGGAGACGCAGAACACAAGCTCCTCGACGTCGGTGACGAGTCCAGCTTCATGTTCAGCGATCTAGCTGCTTTCGAGAGTGCCGGGCACGGTGAGGGCAACCTCCTCGCTGATCCCGAGTTCGTCGACCTAGACGACCACTACTACGCGACCAGAGCGTCCAGCCCGGCGCGCGACGCAGGTGAGGCGATTCCCGGTCTTGACGTGGACGCTGTCGGTGGCGATCGAGTGCAAGGCCTGGCACCTGACATCGGTCCCATTGAGCAATAGGGACGCGCTCGAATAGCGGTGCTCGGCCTGGGCACGGAACGATCGCGGCCCCGCTGCTCCGGAAGGGTGTCCTCGGGTGTAGTCGGAAGAGATGCCAAAGGCCCCTAGCCCGAGACCGAGCCGAGGAGAACCCTCGCAGTAGGGCACGGCGCGAGGAAGCCATGGTGTCGTCATGAATCCGTTCGGCCGCTCCAACCCGCAGCAACAGTCCCGACAGAGACAGCAAGCGTGGTGGGAAGGGAAGAAGAAGGCGAAGCGTCGCCGGTTCCGCGTCGAAGAGGAACAGCGGCAAGAGGCTGCGTCGGAAACCAGAGGACGGGGCACGGCCGCCTCCACCTCCACCGTGGCCCAGCCCCAGCGCGCAATTCCCCCCGCAAAGCCTGTCTCGACTCAACCGGGTCGGGTTCGACGGATCGGACGCGTCTTTCTTGGAGGGCTGCTGTTGGCGGCGGCCGCGGTAATGGTTCTCGCCTTCTGGCCGGCTGCGATTCCGCTGTTCCTCTTGGGCTTGTGGGTCCTGCGGCCGCAGCGGCGCGTTGTCGAAACCGGTGTGGCCAGTTCAGTCGACCTCCGCTACTCCTCTGATGGTGGCCAAGCGCTTGCCTTCCGCATGCAGCGCTGGAATCGACGTGGTGAACGGCTGTCTCCAGTTGCGGTGGTGATGGAGGGCAAGGAATTACGCGGCCAAATCCGCGACGGCGATCGAGTCGAAGTGTCCGGGAAACGTGGCAAATGGGGGTCGCTCGACGCCCGCTCCGTGCTGTGCTTGGACACCGGACAGATCGTCGACATGAAGCGTCCGGGAGTCGTTGCGAGCGTTGCCGGGGTGCTGATGTTCATCATCTCGATCGGGTTGTTCGTACTGGTCCTCGCAGGCATCTTCAGCGCTATCGGCAACGCCTTCTGAACCTCATGGAAACGCTCCAACCCCAGAGTGTTGGTGAGCGGCTTGATTACCTGCAACGGACGAGAACCGTCCCCTACATCGGAGCGCCGATTCGCAGCGTCTCACCCGACCGGAGGATGGGTCTCAAGATCACCGGTGTCGGCCGCAGCAAGACCCATGCTCCATTTGGCCAAATCGATCCGACGCCTGATGCCGAGGAGATGGTGATGGGCCTCTCCAGCCTCGGCATGCCCATCGCATTCGTGATCTCGGGTTCGGGAATGACGATCGAACTCGCCATCGGATCATGGGCAGGTTCCGATCTCGATTCCGAGTACGTGCAGGATGAGTTGACCCAAGAGGCTCGGGTCACATTGAGCTTGCTCCAGGCGCAGATCCCTGAAATCGACGTCGAACCAGTGGACATCGAGGTTTTGACGGGGGCATCCGTGTCCGCAGGATTGGCGATTGGGGTGCCGTCTTTCAAACCTCCCACGGCCGGTGACCCGCAGACTCAGATCGACCGTTTGATCCGGGGAATGGCAGGCGCCGCGGGCGAGCTGTGGCAAGTGATGATCCTGGCTGAACCCGTCCGCTCAGACCTCGTCTGTGATCTACGCAACCGTCTTATCGCTGAAATGCGGGGGACAGAGACTGCGATTGTGCGTGCTCAGACGAGTGGCGCGTTCGCCGCATCGCTCGAGGAGCACTATCTGAGATTGCTGATGTCCGAGTTGGCCTCGCTGTCACATGGTGTAGCGAGCGGGGGCTGGCGGACAGCCGTGTACCTGATGGGAAGTCCGACGGCCTATCGCCAGCTATCGAGTCTCTGGAGAGGCATCTTTCAGGGATACCAGTCCGAGGCCGTTCCGATTCGCGTTCTCGACGACCCGGATGTGGCGGATCTCGCAGCCGGGTGGGCGATGCCCGACATGGAGGGAGCGGACGGCGGCGGCTACTTCAGGCGACCTTTCGAACACCAAACCCTGCTCAACTCGACGCAGCTGGCTACCTACGTGCAACTGCCCGTCCTGGAGACTGCCGGCTACAGCGTGAGGCTCGCTGCGCCTTTCGATGTTGTGTCCGGAGCAGAGGCTCGCGGAGATGAGCTCGAGGTCGGCCAGATCGTCCAGTTCGGCAAGACCACCGATCGGCCGTATCGAGTGCCGTTCGATGCGCTCACCCGCCATGCTCTCGTCGCTGGCATCACGGGAGGCGGCAAGACCAACACGCTCTTCCATCTCCTCAAGGAGGCTCACCGGAGAGGCACGCCGTTCCTTGTGCTCGAGCCCGCCAAGAGTGAGTACCGCGAGCTGTTGGCCGATTCGGTCGTGGGGGATTCGCTCCGGGTGTTCACGCTGGGAGACGAACGAACCGCACCGCTGCGGCTAAACCCGTTCGAGCCTGAGGTCGGGATCCCGGTCAGTACTCACATCGACCTTCTTCGGTCGGTCTTCGGTGTGAGTCTGGGGATGTGGACGCCGTTGCCGCAGGTGGTGGAGCGAGCGATCCACGAGATCTACGAGGACCGCGGGTGGGACATCGCCCGTGACGTCAACGATCGGCTGGACGCCGATGGCGAACGTCATCGGTCTTTTCCCACGATCACAGACCTGATCGCAAAGGTCGAAGAGGTCGTTCCACAGCTTGGATACGGCGAGGAGGTTGAGGGCAATGTGTTGGGTGCCTTACGCACGCGCCTCCACAGCCTGAGAACGGGTGGGCGCGGCCGGATGCTCGACACCCAATGGTCATTCCCCATCGCCGAACTCGTCGAGGCGCCCACCGTGCTGGAGATGGACGCGGTGGGAGACGACGACGACAAGGCGTTCCTGATAGGTCTCCTGATGATCCGCATTGCCGAGCACAGACGGGTCGCGGGCCAAGAACCCGGCCTCGTGCACCTCCTCGTCATCGAGGAAGCTCACCGGCTGCTGGCAAACACGCAGGGTCGTGCTGCCGCCGAGACGGCCGATCCCCGCGGAAAGGCGGTCGAAACGTTTGCGAACCTCCTGTCCGAGGTGCGCGCCTACGGCCAAGGCCTCGTCATCGTGGACCAGGTTCCAACCAAGCTGGCACCCGACGTAATCAAGAACACCGGCCTGAAGATCGTTCACCGCATCGTGTCGTTGGAGGACCGTGCCGTTCTCGCCGGGTCGATGGCCATGAACCCTGCGCAGGCCGAGAGCCTGGTGACCCTGCCAATCGGGAGGGCAGCCGTTCTGAGCGGGTACGACGACACGCCGATCCTCGTACAGGTTCCACTCGCCAAGGAGGGGGGATTGTTGACCGACGATGTGGTCCGAAGCCAGCGCGACCCCCGAGTCCTCGGCTGTCGTATCTGTTCTGGCAGCGGCGACGTCTGCGCCTGGGCTGCGTTGGCAGTTGAGGATCAAGACATGCAGAGCGCCTTTGCCAGGCTCGTACTGTCGTCATTCGAGGATCCCACTGCCGCCTCGCGGCTCGTCGACGACCTGAGGGCAGCGGTGCGGGCGTCTCGGCACCCGATGGCAAGCGAGGACGAGCTCATGGCCGCG
>JABDMN010000336.1 GCA_013001485.1 Acidimicrobiia bacterium | reverse complement strand
AGCGACAACCGACCCCAGAGATCGGGGACCTCGGTCGTATCCTCCATGACGAAGTTCGTCGTTGTGAACTCGTCGCCCGGATCCAGGGTTTTGATGAACGCAAAGGCCGTGCTGTCGCAGGGAGGATTTGGCGTGATGATGCAGCTTTCATCCTCCGGATCGTTGATGTTGCCGCGCTTGACGTCGAAGCTGAAGGTGACCGTTCGGCCGACGTCGTCGAGCGTGATAGCCCGTTCACGGTACGTGTTGGCCTCGATTCGAGACCCGTTGCCTTGGTCCGGATTGTTGTAGTCGCTGAAGATGACCAATTGCTGGCCGCCCTGGGTGGGGCCGCCCTGGCCTATATCGATCCCGCAGAAGCCTTGGCCGCCGTCCGGCGCTCCAGCGTTGGGGGCTGGCCCGCCGTAGCCGCGATCGTACGAGCCGTCAGGGTTGAACACGTTGGCGAAAACCACCCAGCCGTCGTTTGCCAGCGTGTCTGGGTCCTGCTGGACGATCGGGGGATCCTCGAAGTCCCGTGCATACTCCACCTCGACGCTGCACTCGAGAAGCGCCGAGGCAAAGCATCCCTCGTCGTTGGAATTCCCTGCGATGCAAGCGAGGAACGTTTCAACACAGTCGGCTCTCGCGACGGAGTCCTCCGTACAGACCCCGGTGTCGCAGAACACCTCGGGGTCAACGAGGCACTCGTTGGCGACGCAGATTTGGCCCTGGTCGCAATCGGCATCTTGGTTGCACTCGATGAGGGGCTGGATGAGGTCCAAGACCGTCTCCGCGTCTACCAGCGCCCAAACCTGCGGTGAAAGTCCCGCGCCAGGATCCTCGTCCACAGCGACGAGGACCGTGGTCACCGCTGGCGTCACAGGAGCCGTAAACAGCACCTCGGCCGTGCAGTCCCCGGGAGCGAGGTCGAAGCCGAGGCTGTAGATCGCAGTCGGTAGGTCGAGACCACCCTCGACGCGCGTTTCCCCGAACTCGAGGTCGTCGAGCAGCGGCGGCGGACATGCGCCCTCGTCGGTGAGAATGATGTCGACGGGATCAAGAGCGGCGTCGTTGGCACCATGGCTCACGTATACGCGACCGCTGCCTTCCTCGAGCCCGTTCGTCGAAAGATTGCACGCGAACAGCGCAACCGGCAGCTCCTCGTTCGTACGGTATGCCACCGCCGCAATGTCGTTGCCATCGTTGAGCTCCACGTCCATCAGCTCGACGAGCGGACCTTCAGCACCGGGCAAACCGACTCCGATATCGTAGACCCCTGGCGCAGGAAGCTCAACGCGTCCCGTCGTGTCGCCGTATTCGATGGTGCCGAGCTGGGTGACCTCGGCGCCATTGACGTAGATCGCGACAGCAGTGTTTTCCGCTGTCGGAATCTGCGGCGCGAAATGTGCAGCCGTCACGGTTGCCACGCCTGCTGGGTCGCCAACGCAGGTCACCGGCACGGTCCAGCTGCTGGTGCAGTAATCGAAGTCGTCGTCGGAGACCGTCACGGTCACAGAGCCCTCACCTACATCGACACAGGTGAAGGTGGCTTCCGGGGCGGTGTTCGCATTTACGACGCCACCCTCTGCCGCCCATGAGAACGCGATTTCGTCACCCTCTGCATCCTCACCCGCAGCAAACAGATCGATCGTATTGCCAACCGAAGTCTGAAGCGGCGACACGACCATCTTTGTGAGCTCTGCGCAGATGTTGAATTTGCCGTTGACCCGCACGGCGCCGAACCGGGCGGGGCTCTTGCAGTTCAGGATCACCATGATCTCGGTGGCCTGGCCGACGGTGACCGTGAAGTCGGTGGCTCCCCTGCAGTTGGTCTGCTCGTCGGTCGCCTGGGCCGTCATGTCGATCTGGTAGCCGTCACCGGGCTCGAGGCCGTAGACCTCGATCGAGGCCGTGGCACCCGGCGCGCTGGTGTCGATCCTGCCGCTCATGGGATCCATCCCAGGGCGGGTGATCACCCACTCGACGGTACTGATCTCCGCGCCATTCGACAGCTGCAGGTCGAGTGAAAGTGAGCCGGTGTCGCCGCCGCCTGAAGACGGCGCGTCGCTCGAAGAGCAACCAGCAAACGCAAACGCCGTTGCGAGGGAACATACGACGGCCAAGTTTGAAATCGATGAACGGATCATGAACGACTACTCCGGCAAGGTACCGATTCACGCGTGGGCGGACTCGGCCGTGATCATGAAAGGTTGGGGGGCGGCGGAGCCCGACGCTAACACGCTGTCGAGAAGCGATTCAAGAACCCTTTGGGCATGCCGTTGGCTGAATCAGAGATGTCGCAGCGGCACGAGACGCTCGTGTGCTGGCTCACGCCATCGCCCTTCTCTCTTAGCCCATTTGGAACACGCCGAGGGTCCGTTTCGAAACCAGGCGTTCGTGTCCGGCGGTTCTGCCAAGCATAGATGTCAACGTCCCGATGGGGACCGTGGGGCGGGGAGCCACGGGTGGGCCTAGCCGCCAAGGCCGACGAGGCAACGACTGGTGCCGGCCAGCCGCTCTGCCAGAGCGTCGTCGGACTCGAGCGCGGCTGGTGAATCAAGCGGCAGGTTCGAGAATGGGGAGGTAGTATCCGCACAAGGTCATGTCGTGGGAACGTCGAGGCGTCGCGGTTGCCGTTGCCACTCCGGTGAGCATCGTCTGTCTGCATGCGGCGGCGACACTTCAGGTCGCTTGGCTGGGGCCCGCGCTAGGGCCAGCAGCACCCGCGATGGTGTTGCCTGTGGTCGCCGCCGGTCTGCTGTACTGGTGGAAGCCCTCGTGGGTCGCCGGAGGGTTGGCCGCTGGGTTCGTCGCGGCGGGACTGGCCGCCGCGGGGGTCCTGCCCTGGGGCTTCGGGCCGCTCTCGATCTTGGCGGGCGTGCTTTCGAGCGTCTTGGCGAGCCGCATCGATCGGGCGCTCCCCAAGTCCGTTGAGGGCGCCTGGGAACGCTCCCGCCCAAAGACCGTCGCCTGGGCGATGCTCGCGCTGCTCATGCTCGTTCAGCTGTCCCGGTTGAGCGCCTTCATGACCGACCGCGACAGCACATGGGCATCGACCTTTCCGCCCGTCGAGTTCACGGTCACGCACATGTGCATGGCGTCGTACGTGCATGCCGCCGACCTCAGCCGCCAGAACGACCCGAACCTCTACGATACCAAGCACTACCCGAACTTCGGTCTCACCGAGGCCGAGGAGATCCCGACCTCGGTAGCGGGTCTGCAGCCGTATCTAGACGACTCGTTTCACTATCCGCCGCCGTTCTTGTTGCTCCCTCGAACCTGGCTCGCCGTCAGCAACGACTACCTCGTCATACGGTCGATTTGGTTCGCGATTCAAATACTGACTTTCGTCGCCTTTGCGGTCTTGCTGGCGCTCTGGATCGGCGGATCGGCGGGCGCCTGGTCGTTGTGGATGCTCCCACTGGTGCTGGCCTCGATGCCGACGATGTTCAACCTGCAGTTTGGGCAAATTCACCTCTTCACCATCTGGACCACGATGGCCGCCATGCTGGCGTTCGAGGTCAAGCGTCCGGTGCTCGGTGGGGTGCTCTTGGCAGGGGGCATCGCCTCCAAGCTCTTTCCGGGGATCCTGGTTCTCTACATGGTGTTTCAGAAGCGGTGGCGCGACCTCGCGTGGACGACGTTGTTTGGCGCCGTATTTGCGGGCCTGTCGTTGGCTGTGACGGGGAGAACTCCTTTCGCGCAGTTCTTCGGCTACACGCTGCCGAGGCTCTTGTCGGGCGAGGCGTTCTCGTTTGTCACCGACCCGCTGGTCATCACCACCAACCTTTCCGTTCCGGGCATGGTCTGGAAGCTGGATTTGCTCGGGGTCGAAGGCGCCAGCGCATGGCTCGGTCCAACGTCAACGGTCTATACGGTGCTCATCCTGATAGCGACCTGGTACGCTGCGCGCCTCGACGTCGATCGCGTCGGCAGGGTGCAACTCTGGCTGGCGCTCCTGATCCTCGCATCTTTGCGGAGCGCGTTGGTTCCCATCTACGGTGTCGCTCCGGTCCTCTGGCTCATGACCCTGGAGCTCGATAGCGTGGACAGCCGCAAAGGCCTCATCGGGTTCGCGCTTAGCTGGGTGTTCGTCAGCAGCGTCCCGCCTGCACCCAGCCCAGTGGTCACCATTGCGCTCTACACCGTGGCCCTCGTCGCCATGCTTTACTGGGTGGTCCGGCCGCTGCGATCGCGAGCGGACGAGAAGCGCACGTAGCCGCGCCGCCGATCTTGACGCCTACGGGCAGAGGCCGATGCCCTGGTAGAGGGCTCTCAGTGCGTCTTCCCGTTCGCGTAGCTCGCGTACTGCTTGGAATAGCTCGCCGTCGTTGGCCGCGGCCAGCAGGCCTTGCAGATCGGTGTCCGCTCGAAATGCTTCCCACGGTTGGTCGAAGTCGATGCTCACGTTCTCGAGGAGCGCCGCGACCTCCGGGCTGATGTCGATCGTGCCCGTAGGATCGCCGTCGGTGTCGAGCGTCTGAAGAAGGGCTGCGACGTTGTGCACGATTCGAAATGCGCTCCCGTCGTCGGGGAGGCTAGCGCTGACATCGCAACCGCCGATCGCCTGCTCTGTGATGCCCACAACGTCGAACAGGGTGACCCGTTCGTTGGCAGCCGCCTCGCCCAAGTCGGTTCCGCCCAGAGAAAACGAAACCGTGGCGCCCTCGACGAAGAGGAAGCGGCCCGGATCGCCGTTGTCGCCGGTGACTCCGGTCGCGACGACCTCGTCGCCCAGGCGCGTTTCGTAGTCGATGCCCGAAACACGGCTGTCGTAGTAGTAGCCGGTGGTGTAGCAAACACTCCCGTAATAACCGTTGACGCAGGTGGTGTTGCACCCTTGGACAAGCGCGGACATGCCCAGAACGCACAGCATAAGAAATCGAACCTGATTCATGGTGCCCTGCTCCTACTCGATGTGGTGCCCGGCTATAGCCGATGTCGAGCGGGTTGTCGCGCGCGTGGGGGTTTCCCTGCGTCTAGGCCGCAGTGAGCGGCACTCGGACGCAGTTGCGACCGTCGCGTTTCGCCATGTACACGGCATCGTCGGCCGCCTTGATAAGCTCGCCAGCTTTCGCCATCTCCGAGGTCTTTGCACCGACGCCGACGCTCACGCTGCCTCGCCACTCGCCATCGCCGGCTGGGACC
>JABDMN010000316.1 GCA_013001485.1 Acidimicrobiia bacterium | reverse complement strand
CCGTGAGACCGAAACACCCGATCGTCTCGCCGGAGGCCATTCCGGGCAGCCATTGCTGCTTCTGCTCCTCTGAGCCAAAGGCCCAGATGGGGAACATCGCCAGAGACCCCTGCACCGACACAAAGCTCCGTACGCCGGTGTCGGCAGCCTCGAGTTCGACACAAGCCAGCCCGTATTCCACCGAGGACATGCCGGCACAGCCGTACCCCTCGAGGTGCATGCCGAGAAGGCCGAGTTCACCCATTTCTTTGGCCAGTTCCACCGGGAACCGGCCTTCCTCGAACCAGCCGGCGATCTCGGGCAGCACCCGGTCTCCAGTCCAATTCCGGACGGTGTCGCGCACCAGCTTCTCCTGGTCGGAGAGCAAGGCGTCGATGGCGAGGAAATCGCGGGGGTTGGTACCGCCCGGCTTGATGGGTTCGTGGCTCATAGAGCCAAGCCTAGGGATGGATCAGGCAGTTCGACGCAGCAGCCGGCGCCGCTGTTTCTCCGTCGTTCCGCCCCAGACTCCGTAGGCCTCACGCGACTCGATGGCATGGGCGAAACACTCGTCTCGGACGGGGCACGTGGCGCAGATACGCAATGCCTCGAGCTCCTGAGCCTTGGAAGCCGGGAAGAAGAGGTCCGATTCGACCTGACGGCATGCTCCGAACACCAGCCATGGCCGTTCTTCCGTGATTGGAACCTGCAGGATCAATTCACTCATGTTGGTCACCTCCCAAGGTGACAGGCCTCCCTCGGCACCTTGTTGACGCCGGCCTTAGCTATTCAGACGTCGATTCCTACGGAATGGTTCCCGAGGACGTCGTCAACAGCGTCTCTGGCTGGAAGCTCGACCAGGCGAACCAGAAAGTGTCGAGGTGTGGGATTCGCTCGAGGTTCTCGCCGAAAAGCGGCCCAGCCGTGCCCTCTCCCAGCACGTTCCAGGTGGTTCCGGTGACATCGTCGACAAACCCACCCTCGGCGTCGACAGTGAAGGCCGCCGCCGAACCGTCGACCACAGGAGCGAAGACCCCCACGCTGCCGACGTCACGGCCCGTGGCGACGGTCTCGCCGGCCAAAGCGGACGCCTGGCCCGGGCTCCACAGAATGACGACGTCCTGGTCCCCAACCTCACCCGCGGTGACCGTTCCCAGGCCACCTTGAAGCGACGTGGTCGTCCAGGCGTGAGCCGATCCGTCGCGTACGACTCCGACGATGCGGCGCATCGACTCGGCTCGAGGGTCGGTGGATCCGTTGAAGAGGAACGGTTCCGAGGCCAACGTGTCATAGGCACTGCCGCCGAACCCGGAGTTCGCATACGGGTTGCGCCCGTAGCGATCCCGGTTCGGCGGGTCGAGCACGAGGCCGTCGGGATGAGCGTCGACGAAGCCCTGCCAGGAGAGGAGACCTGCACTGACCCGTTCGAGCTGGTCTCCGGTGCGTTCACCGATCACCGCCTCGCCCGTGAAGTGAAGCCAGAGACTCTGCGTCAACCGGTCGTACATCACGAGCGACGAGTTGAACAACATCCCGGACACCCCAAATGTGGTCTCGGTGGCATTCACCTCTCGGACAAAGGCCAGGGCCGAGTTGCACAGAGGGCAGTAAGTGACCGTGATCGGGTCGCCGCCGATCGTGTCGTTGACGATCTCGTGATTCATCAGAACACGAACTGGATAGGCGCGGGCATCGCCGTTGCGCTCGACAAAGACCACGGCCTCCTCGGGCTCGAGCCACTCCCCCAGGTTCCCCACTGGCGTCAAGATGGGGTCGTCGATCGCGGGAATGAGATCGGGACCTGGCAACCCGAAGAGAAGCCGTTCGACGTCGATGCCGGGCGGGGGGAACCGGGGATCATCGTTGGACAGACCCTCTGCGTAGGCGACTTCCAGGGCGGACCCGCCATCGAGACCGCTGCCGTCAGTGGTCGTCGTTCCGGAGTCGTCACCCGCCGTGGTGGATAACTCAGCTGTGGGTGTCGTGGTGGATCCGACATCGGATGAGCCACAGGCGGCCGCTACCAGGGCCAGAGCGCCAACGAGGGTGACAAGGCGGGGGTTCACATGCAATCAAACGCCGGGTCGGCCGACCTGATTCCCCGACCTGAACCGCACGACTCGGAACCACTACAATCTGTCGCCGAACGCCGGAACCGCTCAGAGGGGATTCATGCTGTATTTCGCCTACACCGCACTGATCAGTCCTGAACGGATCGCCCAGGTGGCGCCTACCGCCGAGTTCAAGTTCATCGCCCACCTGCCCGAGTGGGGACTCGAGTTCCCCATCAAGGACAAGGATTGGGGCGGCGGACTGCCCTCTGTAGCTCCGACCTCTGGCTCGACGGTATGGGGAGCGGTGTTCGAGGTGCCCGAAGGCGAGGTCGACCTGGTCAAGAAGATGGAGGGCGAGGAACGTCGCTCCGCAACGACCGTCGAGGCCATGGACCGCACCGGCAAGAGACACCAGGTGACGACGTTCGTGTTCGATGGCAGGAAGAACGGCGGCCACGCACCGTCGAGCAAGTACCTGCTGATGATGCTCCGAGGCTCGCGACACTGGAGCCTCCCCGCCGGATGGATAGCCGGCCTGGAAGAACACCTCTCCTCGGCGTCCTAACGGCCACCAGCTACCAGCCACCGGCTACCGGCTACCGGCAGGCAATCTCTTCTAGCTAGGAACCAGGCGCGAGGCTTTGCCGGCGGCTGGAAGCCGGAAGCTGGCAGCCACGTTTGACCGCCTCTGTACACTTCCTCATGAGTCCGCCGGACGGTCGCGGCGCTTCGGTGTCGAGGAAAGTCCGGACTCCATAGGGCACGATGCTGGGTAACGCCCAGGCGGGGCGACCCGACGGATAGTGCAACAGAGAGCAGACCGCCGATGGCCTTCGGGCACAGGCAAGGGTGAAACGGTGGTGTAAGAGACCACCAGCGTCTCGGGAGACCGTGACGGCTCGGTAAACCCCATCGGGAGCAAGATCAAGCAGGAACCGGACGGCCCGTCCACATGGTTCCAGGTAGATCGCACGAGGCTCGCGGCAACGCGGGTCCCAGATGGATGACCGTCCCGGGCTTCGGCCCGGACAGAATCCGGCTTACAGGCGGACTCAAACTCGTCGAGGGGCTCCGCAAGGGGCCCCTCGATCTCATTGGGCTGCCAGCTACCGGCTACCGGCTACCGGCGACCGGCTACCGGCA
>JABDMN010000263.1 GCA_013001485.1 Acidimicrobiia bacterium | reverse complement strand
GTGTGGGTGAACCGGAGCCTTCCCCGAGAGCTCGCCGACCTGCTTGGCCACCTCACCGAGCCCCACGACATCGCCGTGGAAGTGGCCATGGAGGGAGATCTCGAGCACCTGCCGAACACGGTCGTCGACGATGCCATCGCTCTCGTCAGAGAAGCAGTTTCGAATGCCCTGCGCCACTCCGAGTCATCGCTGGTGAACGTCGTCATCGAGCGCCAGCCCGACGATCTCGTGGTTCTGGTGTCAGACGAAGGCAAAGGCTTCAACCCCGACGAGCACACCGTCGGCATGGGGATCGGCAACATCCGCACTCGGGCCACACGGGCCGGCGGTCAGGCAACCATTTCCTCGGGAGCCGGATCCGGGACCACGGTCAAGGTGGTTCTGCCGCTCTAGGAGCGTGACCCCTTTACGGGCACGCCTGACGGGCGCATGCTGGTGGGGTCATGGTGCTGTGGATCACGATGATCGTGACCGGGCTGGGCCTAGCTATCTACGCCAGCCGTCGAGCCGTCGGGCACGCCACCGCTCTCGCCGGCGGGTCACGAGTCCCCCCGTTCTTCATCGGCATGGTCCTGCTGGCCGTGGGAACCGACCTGCCCGAGATCGCCAACTCGATCGTTGCTTCGGTGTCGGGCCACGGCGACCTCAACGTCGGCGACGGAGTCGGTTCGGCCGTTACCCAGATGACGCTCGTGCTGGCGATCCTGCCGCTCGTGGGAGGCGCCTTCATCGTCGGCCGGGCACGGATCCTCGCCCCCGGTCTTCTCACGGCAGCCGCGATGTTGGTCCTCGCCGGGCTCCTCGCCGACGGCCACTTCAGCCGTCTCGACGGGGTGATCTGCGTGTGCCTGTGGCTGGTGGCTTCGGTGATCGTGTGGTTCCGCAACCCGCCGGGCGCCGAACCGGTGATGGCCGTGCCTGCGCGGCGCAAGGCCTACCACGCAACGAACACGTTGATGTCGCTCGCCCTGGTGGGAGCGGGCGCCACGGTCGCAGTCTTCGGGTTCATCGAGGTGTCCGAGGAGCTTGGTGTGCCCGAGTTTCTGATCGCGTTCTTCGCCACCTCTCTGGGCACGTCTCTCCCCGAGCTGGTGGTGGACATCACCGCTTTGCGCCAGAAACAGCGGGACATGGCGGTCGGCGACATCTTCGGGTCCTCGCTGATCGATGCGACGCTGGCTGTCGGCATCGGGCCTGCCATCGCTCCGGTTGCGGTCGATGCATCGCTGGCGACGTCTTCAACGTTGCTCGCCGCGGGCGCTCTGGTGTTTGTGACGCTGCTGCTGGCAGCTACCGAGCGGCACAACTGGGTGACCGCCCTGGCGTTGATCGGCGTCTACGGCGCCTTCTATCCGCTGCTGTTGCTGTAGCTAGAGCCGGCCGGGCCGGGTCTTCTGGCCGAAGCCGCCGCCAGAGCGGCGCCCGGTCATCGAGTCGACGGAGACCTCAACCACTGTCGACAGACCCGGAAGCACATCGGGCGTGGACCACGACTGCGCACCGATCGACGCTTCGTACTTGCTGAGCAGCAACTGGACGACGTCGGAGCGCCTGTCGACGTCTGTCACTTCGACAGCCTCGCCCCACAGGATGACGCTGGCCCAGTCTCCGGTCTCTTCGTCAAAGGAGCTGACCTCGACACACACGGACGGATGGGCCCGGATGAGTTCGAGCCGCCGACCGGGCCCGGTCCGCAACATCAGGGATGAGCCGTTATACGCAAAGCTGACCGGAGTGACATACGGAACACCGTTGTCGTCGGCTACCCCGAGGTGACCGACCAGGGCAGTGTTGAGCAATGCCTCACATTCGGATTGGCTCAGATCATCCACCAGGTCATTCTCCCAGATCGGGAGGCCCCGTGTCAGAGGTAGAGGCTGCGGGTTCAGGAGATGAGGGCTACGCCCTCAGAGATAGAGCCCGGGGGTGTTGTCGCCCTGCTCCTGGTTGGCCTCGAGCGCCCGCCGCCTTCGCATCTCCTCGAGCTGGGCCTGGGCGGTGAGCTGCTGAGAGAACAACGACGCCTGGATGCCGTGGAAGAGGCCTTCAAGCCAGCCGACGAGCTGCGCTTGAGCGACTCTGAGCTCCGAGTCAGACGGGGCTTCGGCACTCAGCGGGTGAAAGATGGCGTCCAACTCGTCCTTGAGATCATCGGAGACGACGTCGCGCAGCTCGCCAATCGACTTCTGGTGGATGGCTACGAGGCGGCGTCGGCCGGGCTCGTCGAGGTTGGCCTCGCGCACCTCATCGAGCATCGCCCGCGTCATCGAGGCGATGCGGATCAACTTGGACGGCTCGCTGATGAGCGTTTGGTCATCGCCCTCTTCGGCAGCGGCCTCGATGGCGTCGGCGGCAACCGCCTCTGGCTCCGGCTGATCCTCGGCAGTCTTCTGTTCATCTGTGGACATGCGCCGAGCCTACCGCCGACCGGAACCCTGGCTGACGGTCCAGGTACGCTCCCGCACCATGACCGAATCTCCCCCCGAGACGGCACCCCCCGCCCCGGAATCGGCACCGACGGCGAGCCGGACGAAGCGTCGCTGGCCGCGACGGGTCCTCATCAGTCTCGTTGCCTTCATCCTCGTGGCGGTGTCTTTGGGCAGCGCAACGGCCTTCTGGTCGTCCCGGCGCCCGTTCCCCCAAACCAGCGGTGAGTTGAGGCTCCCGGGTCTCGACTCCGAGGTGGAGATCCTTCGAGACGGCTTCGGTGTCCCCCACATCTACGCATCCACGACTCACGA
>JABDMN010000249.1 GCA_013001485.1 Acidimicrobiia bacterium | reverse complement strand
ACCTCGGTGTGCTCGTGACGACACCCGACGGTGACCGGAGGTTCGCCAGGGTCAAGGTGCCCCCATCGCTGCCACGCTTCTTCGCTGCTCCCGATGACGGCGGATGGCTACCCCTCGAGCACCTCATCGCAGCCCATACCGACCGCATGTTCCCCGGCGTCACGGTGGACGGCCTCCACGTGTTCCGGGTGACCCGCAACGCCGACCTGGCGCTGGAAGAGGCCGAAGCAGACGACCTCCTCGAAGCGATCGAGACGGTCTTGCAGTTCCGGCGTCACTCGGCTGCGGCGGTTCGAGTGGAAGTACAAGCAGGCATCCCTTCCGATGTCCTCGACCTCCTACTCGAGAACCTGCACCTCGATCGTGCGGACACTTTCGAGTCGGAGACCCTGCTGGGGCTCAGCTCGCTGTGGCAGTTCTACGGGATGGATCGACCCGATCTGAAGAGCCCGCCCTGGTCGCCGACGACGCCGAGTCGGCTCGCCGAGCGTGGCGACGAGCCCGTCGACATATTCGCCGAGATGCGGCGTGGCGACATCCTGGTGCACCACCCCTACGAGTCCTTTATCACCTCGACGTCGGCCTTCATCGCCCAGGCGGCGGCCGACCCCAGCGTCCTGGCCATCAAGCAGACCCTCTACCGGACATCGGTGCAGGCCGACCCGGAGTTCGGCGGAGAGGCCGACATCGTGCGTTCGCTGATCTCAGCAGCCGAGGCCGGGAAACAGGTGGCCGTCCTCATCGAACTGAAGGCCCGCTTCGACGAGGAAGCCAACATCAACTGGGCCCGGATGCTCGAATCGGCGGGCGTCCACGTCGTGTACGGCGTCACCGGCCTCAAGACGCACGCCAAGATCGCGCTCGTCGTCCGGCGAGAGGCAGGCACCCTCCGCAGGTACTCGCACGTCGGCACGGGCAACTACAACCCAAAGACGGCTCGCATCTACGAGGACCTGGGTCTGTTCACAGCCGACCCGGACGTCGGCGCCGACCTGTCGGAGCTGTTCAACACCCTCACCGGCTTCGGTCGGGAGGCCGATTACCGCAAGCTGCTCGTCGCACCGAGAGATTTGCGGCCGCGGATCCTGGACCGAATCCGAGAACAGGCTGACCTCGGCACAGAAGGCCGGATCGCCATGAAGATCAACCACCTGGTCGATCGCAAGGTCATCAGTGCGCTGTACGAGGCATCTGGTGCCGGCTGCGAGATAGATCTGAACGTCAGGGGGATCTGCGCCATCCGTCCGGGAGTCCCCGGCATGTCGGACAACATCCGGTTGCGGTCAGTGGTGGGTGAGTTCCTCGAGCATTCCCGCGTCTACAAGTTCGGGGCAGGTGTCGAGGATGCCGTGTACTACACGGGGTCGGCCGACATGATGCCGCGCAACCTCGATGGCCGGGTCGAAGCATTGATCCCCATCACCGACAACCGCCTCAAGCATCGGGTGCAAGAGATTCTCGACGCCGGGTTCGAAGACGACGCCCTGGCGTGGACCCTTACAGACGACGAGTGGTCGAAGATCCCCGTGGCCCTGGGAACTTCGGTCCACGTCCGCCTCAAGGAAGCCGCGCTCGGCAGAGCGGACAAGTAATGGTCGAGTACCGGGCTTCGAAAGGCGACATCGCAGCAGCCGGCGGGGTCGTGTTCCGGAGGCGCAAGAAAGACGGCAGCCCGCTGTTCCTGCTTGTCCACCGACCCCGATACAAAGACTGGACGTTCCCGAAAGGAAAGCTCGACAAAGGCGAGAGCTTCATCGATGCCGCAGTGCGCGAAGTGGCCGAGGAAACCGGCGTCGACCCCGAAGTTCACCTCCCTCTCGGCACCGTGACCTACACGACCGGCAACAAGAACAACAAGGTCGTCCGCTACTGGCTGATGGAGGGCAAGAAAGAGAAGTTCAAGCCCAACCGAGAGGTCGATCGGGTGCTGTGGTTGTCGGGCGATCAAGCGAGGCTGCAACTGACGTATGACCGATCCGAGAAGCTCTTGCAGTGGGCGGAGACACGCCTCGAAAAGCCAGACGACGGCAAGGTCTACCTGGTGCGCCATGCCAAGGCGGGTCGGCGCAAGGACTTCTCCGGCGCTGACATCGATCGTCCGTTGTCGAAGACCGGGCGCAAGCAGGCCGTCGCCCTTGGCAACTTCCTGGCCGGCTACCCCCTGATGCGGCTGGCAACATCCCCTGCACTTCGGTGCCGGGAAACACTCGACCCGCTGGCCACGACGATGGCGCTGCCTGCGGAGGTGGAAGGATCTCTTGCCGAAGGGTCATCGCCGGAGCTGGTGGCAAAGCACATCGGGACTCTGGCGGGATCCACGTCGGTGTTGATCACCCATGGTGACGTCATCGCCAATCTGGTCGGGATGCTGCGTGCCGACGGGGTGAAGCTGAAAGGGCCACACGTGTCAGCGAAAGGCGACATCGAGAAGGGCGGGATCTGGGTGCTGCGAACCCGCGGCAGGAAGATTCGAAAGGCCCGCTACGTTCCCCCGCCCGTGCGCAGCGACTGAGCGAATCCGGCCACGATTTCGACGAGCGACGCAAACACTTCCTGCTGGTCTCGTCCGTCCATCTTGCGCACCTTGAACGAATGATCTCCGCCGGCGATGACCTCGAGACGCGAACCGGGGAGCTCTTCGACCACAGGCTTAACCACATCGAGCGGGCCGAGAACATCTCTGGTGCCCTGAATGAAGAGCTGCGGCGCCCTGATTGTGGCGAGGTGCTCGGTGTTGCGGACCTCTCGCTTACCGGGAGCGACGAACGGGTAGCCGAGGTAGACGAGGCCGGCCGCCTGGCGTGGTGCACCGTCCCAACTCCCGCGAGGAACAGTTCCGGTCACCAGGTGTGACCCGATACGGCCCCCCATCGATTTGCCGGCGACGATCACGCGTTCCACATCGTTGGCGAGCCGGTCGTAGGCGGCGGCGTGGAAGGCGAGCAGCTTCGCCGGCGCGTCGGGACGTTTGCGCCCTTCTGCGATGTAGGGATAGTCGAACGTCATCACGGTGATCCCGGCCCCGGCGACCCCCTCCCGCATCATCTCCATGAACGGGTGGTCCTGCCCCGCCCCGGCACCGTGCGCCAGCAACACACCAACATCGGTCGATCCGGCGACGAGCACTGCCGGGACGGTCGCACCGCTTGCTGTGATCTGTGTCTTCACCGTGGCGAATCTACGCGGTAGGCCGCATCACAGCTTGGGCATTGCGCCAGAACTCCGCTGGCGGCCACCGAAACCTCGCCGCAACGCGGGCAGTGCTGCCACTCCTCGGGAGATCCGGTCGGTTCGGCGGGGACGGCGTCCAGCCGGTGGATCACTGGAACCACCACGCTGAGGGCGGCAACCAGCACGGCGAAGACTCCGATCACGCGGCCAAAGCCCGAGCTATCAACCTCCGCCCACAGAGCGACGAGCACGAGTGCAGCCAGAGCGACGCCACAGAATGCGGCGAGGTTGCCGACCCATCGATGCGATGCTGCCAACCGGGCGTTGCCCAGCAGCGCGATCCAGGCGCCGGCGACGCCCACGATGATCGCCGAAACTGCTGCCTTCCAGAAGACAGAGCCTTCGGGCTCGAGCCAGATGCCGGCAATCACCAGACCGAAGCCGATCACCGCTCCGGCGATGCCCAACCAGGCCACAACCTGCGAACGCTCCCAGCCGGTCGCCGCCGCAAGTGCGAGAAGGCTGCCCCCGGCCACTGAAAGGGAGGTTCCGAGAATCTTCCCCGTGGTGTCATCGAAGTCGCCAAACGCCACCGCCCAGATGGCGATGGCCGCAGTCAAGGCAACCGAGGCGATGAGCAACCAGAGCGCAATGCGTCTGATGTCTGCCTGTCTCATCGTTCCACCGTACCCCCGCCAGACACGACGCTCCTACGCTGTCTGCATGGACATCCGGATCTACGACGACAAGCACGCTCTCGCCGATGCAGCGGCGCGTTTGATCGCCGAAGAGGCGGATCGCGACGGCTTCTCCCTCGGGTTGGCCGGTGGGAGCACGCCAAAGGCCACATACGAGCGACTCGCCGAGCTTCGGGTCGATTTCTCAGGGTCGACGCTGTGGCTTGGCGACGAGCGCTGGGTCGCACCCGACCACCAGGACTCGAATGGTTTCACGGCCCGCCAGGCCCTCGGGTCTGATCACGGCGGTGAACTGGTCGTCCCCGATTGGGCTCTCGGCGAGCCTGAGACCGCGGCCGCGGCGTATGAGCTTGCCCTCGACCGTGCTCTGGGAGGTCGCTCACCGAGCCTGGTTTTGCTCGGGATGGGAGATGACGGCCATACCGCATCGTTGTTCCCGGGAACCAAGGCGCTCGACGTCACCGACCGTCGGTACGTCGCCAACTGGGTGGACGACAAGCAGGTGTGGCGGCTGACCGCCACCGTTCCGTTCCTCGCAAGTGCCGATCTGGTGGTGTTCCTCGTCGCCGGCGAGTCGAAGGCCAGCATGCTGGAACGGGTGATCGAGCGAGGCGAACCTTTCCCCTCACGCGTTGTCGCCGAAGCTGCCAGCAACGTCGTGTGGATGCTCGATGCGTCAGCGGCATCGCGGCTGGGGCGGCCGCTCTAGTCGGCGACCCGGCGCCCGCACTCCTGGGTTCCTCAACCGAGGTCGCGGACGAAACGCAGCATTATCTGGCCGATCAGGTCCTCGGAGTCCAGGCCTTCAGTCCGGTCGAGGATCTCACCGCGAACCTCGGACGGATCGCATGCCAGCGCCTGCATCCGACCATCGAGTTCGGCGCTGCGGCGGTCGAGATCGGCGAGCTCATCGGCGAGCTCATCGGGAATCGGCGCATCGCTCGTGAACACCCGCGCATCGAGCTGTTCGACGACGTCGAGATAGCCCTCGACTAGTTCGACGCCAACGTCGGTTAGGCCTCCACAGTCATCGACCTCTACCGGTTCGGTCGGAGCGCCGGTGCAGCCGACGAGGAGCACCCCGAGGCCAAAGAAACAGGCGAAGAGCCTCTCAGCCGTTGACCTGGAGCCCATCGAGGAACTCCTTGGCGACATCTGTTTGGGCGGCGACCTGGTCTTTCACGGCGGTCTCGATGCTCACAGAGTCGCAATCGGAGACCGCTATCAGCTCATCGACGTCGAGCATGTCGTTGCGAAATTCGTCGATCCCTGGAGGCACGAATCCGCTGGCCGGGATGTCCTCGTCAGACAGGCGGTTGAGGCCATCGACGAAGCCCTGAACTGTCTCAACCACGGTGACGGTGAGCTCGTCGCACGGCACGGCCGCAGGTCCGCCGGCTGTGCAGGCGGCAGTCCCGAGCGCGAGCGCAAGAATGAAGACGGTGAGTCGGCGGGTGATGATGTCCTCCGTGACCCGGAAACCCTAGTCCTGTTCCCAGTAGTCGATGATCCCAACGACGACGGCCCGTATCGGCCCAGTGTCGACATCGAGTGTCTGGCGCGCAGAGTTGCCCTCATCCAGGATCAGAACGTCCTCACCGGCACCCGCCCCGACGAGATCGACTGCGATGGTGTAGTCGCCGGTGGCCCCGCCCTTCTCATCCAGGTAGTCGCACATCAGAAGGCGTTGATGGTCGAAGAGCGGGTGGTTGATGGTCGACACAACGGTGCCGGAGACCCTGGCGATCTTCACAGGTCCTCCGCGGCGTCGACGAT
>JABDMN010000186.1 GCA_013001485.1 Acidimicrobiia bacterium | reverse complement strand
ACCTCCACCTGCGGCTTTGCCTCCGGTGCAGGGACTGTCCCCCCTTGAAGGGGGGGGACAGAGTGGTAGCCCTCAGTCGTCTTTGGGGCGGCGGCGGAGTTGCTTCTTCTCGCTGTGACGGCGCTTGCGTTCGACCCGCTTCCGCTGAGACGAGCGCGACGGGCGGGTCTTCTTGCGGGGTGGTGGGGGAGGAGCGAGGGCTTCCTGGACCTTTTCGATGAGGCGGCGGCGGGCGAGTTGGCGGTTGCGCCATTGGGATCGAGACTCGGCCGAGCCTGCGGAGATCTCGTCGCCAACCGCCGCGACCACAGTCGTCCGCTGTTCGTCTGTGAGCGAGTGTGACGTGGCGGGTTCCCAATAGACCTCGACGGCGGTTGCCGATCGGTTGGCGTGTTGCCCGCCAGGCCCGCCCGAGGTCGTGAACCGCCATCTCAGCTCGTCTTCGGGAATCGCGAAGGCCCCGCCGTCTGGCAGCCGGATCGTCATTGCACTGCTTCGACGAAGACGCGGACCCAGATGACGGGCCGCATCAGCTGGTGTTCTCGGCGTGGATCGATTCGAGGAACGTGAACATGTACCCCACCATTTCACCGAGAAACGTCTCGCCGAACGTCTGGCCGGTTGGCACCGCAGGGAACACATAGAGGCCCCGGGGATCCATGGCGCGGTCCTGGATGAGCTTGGCGTTGCGCTGACTCGTCCCCGTCTCGATGGCGATGAAGTACATCGGCGTGTCGACTTCGGCAACCACGCCGAGAGAGTCGAGTCCACGGAATTGCGCGGGTGTCCAGGCATTGACCACCGCGTCGAAGTCGGTCAGGCCACGTGCCTCGGCGATGATCCCCGCCGTCCCGGTGAAGCCGAACCCGAGCAAGTACACCTCGGTGACACCTGCCTCGACCAGTCGCAGATACGCGGCCTCGAGATCCAGCGGTGCGGCCTTCAGGTCGTATGAGCCTTCGGAGCGACCGTGATTGCGGAAGCTGATGGCGAGCACCGTGTAGCCCTCACGGGCAAAGGCCCCGGACACCTGCATCCAGTTGTCGACGTCGTTGCAGAACACACCGTCGGGGCACTCGAGGCTGGGTCCGGCGTCTGCGGAACGATTGGCGAAGTGCCCAACCAGGACCCCCCGCTCGTCGCCGGGCCACAGCCGGCCTTCGAGCGTGACGTCGTCGCTGGTCACCATCTCGACCTCTTCCCAGGCGGGTGGTTCCGTCACCGTGTCCACGATGCGGAGTTCGGGGATGGTTGTCGTGGTCGTCGACTGCTCCGAGGCGAACGTCGACGATGTCGACGACTGCGTCGTTGGTGCGGTGGTGGCGGCGGCGGCGTCGTCAGCCGACCCACCGCAGGCCGATGCGAGCAGGGAGAGAGCGAGAAGCGCGGCGGCGATGCGTCGCATGGCGGGTGAGCGTAGTGGGGCTTCAAAGCTGCGATGAGCAGTCGCGAGGGCCTGCCTATTCTCCCGGAATGCACTACGACCTCACCACACTCCCCAACGGCCTGCGCGTCATCTCCGAGCGCATGCCATCGTCGCGATCTGTCGCCATCGGGTGCTGGGTGGACACAGGGAGTCGTGATGAGATCGGGCCCGAGGCGGGGACGAGCCACTTCCTCGAGCACCTCCTGTTCAAGGGCTCAGACCTGTGGAATGCACGTCGAATCGCCGAGTCGTTCGACGCAGTCGGTGCTCACCACAACGCCTTCACGTCCAAGGAGTACACCTGTTACTGGGCGAAGATGCGCGACGCCGACCTCCCCCTCGGAACCGAGATCCTCGCCGAGATGATCCAGCGGCCCGCCTTTCGCCAGCAGGAAATCGACTCAGAGCGCCACGTGGTTCTCGAAGAGATCAACATGAACGAGGACGACCCCACCGATGTCGCCCACGAGGAGTTCATCCGGGCACTCTGGTCGGGTCACCCGCTCGGGCCTCCCGTCCTCGGCACTCGCGAATCGATCACCAACATGACTCGCGAGACAATCCACGACTACTGGAAGCGGCGCTACACCCCCAAGTCACTCGTGATTGCAGTAGCCGGCCACGTGGATCACCAGACACTCGTCGACCTGGCCAGCGACTACTTCGGCGGTTGGCAGGGCGATCTCGTCGACCGGCCGCACGACGATGTCGAAATGACGTCGAAGGTGGCCGTTCGCAAGAGAGACACCGAGCAGGCTCATCTCGTGTTTGGGGGACACGGGCTCAAGCGGTCAGACGAGCGTCGCTATGCCCACCTCGTTCTGGATCACGTGCTTGGCGGGGGAATGTCGAGCCGTCTGTTCACCGAGATCCGGGAGAAGCGCGGTCTGGCCTACGCCGTTCACAGCTTCCGGCTCCCCATGTCTGAAATTGGAGCACGGGCCATCTATGTCGGCACAACACCATCGCAAGCGCCTGAAGTACTCAAACTGGTTCGCCACGAGCTCGACAAGATGCGGTCCGATGGTCTGACCGCCGACGAACTGGCACGAGCCAAGGGCCATGTGAAAGGCAGCCTCGCTCTGTCGATGGAGGAATCGAGCAGTCGCATGAATCGCCTCGGCCGCAACGAGCTGACCGGTATGGAGCATCTCTCCGTCGACGAGATCGTGGCGAAGGTCGACGCCGTGGAGCGGTCGCACATCCTGGATGTCGCCGCCGACGTGTGCGACGGCCCGTATGTCCTTGGCGCCACCGGCCCCTTCGACGTCGCCGAGCTGGAGTCGTTCGTTCAATGATCACGGTTGCCGTTTCGGGGGCAGGGGGCCGCATGGGTTCGCTCGTCGCCGGAACGGTGGTAGCCGCAAACGGGCTCGAGCTCGTCGGTCTCTACGACCCGAATCACGCCGGCGAGTCGATCGTCGGCGTCGAGGTCACCGGTTCGCCCGACGACCTCGCACCTTCGGACATCGTCGTCGAGTTCACCGTGCCAGATGTCGTCATGGGCAATCTCGAGACGTGGCATTCCCAAGGTCGCCACGCTGTCGTTGGCACTTCGGGGTTCGACGCCGGCAGGGTCGTCGAGCTCGAAGCTCTGTGGACAGAGGGGCCACCGAACTGCCTCGTGGTACCCAACTTCTCCATCGGCGCCGTTGTGATGATGAAGCTCGCCGAGATCGCGGCGCCCCACTTCGATGCCGCCGAGGTCATCGAGCTACACCACGACAACAAAGTCGACGCCCCCTCCGGCACCGCGCTGGCGACTGCCAGCGCCATCGCCGCAGCCAACCCGGGCAAACGAGCCGTCGTCTCCACGGAGTCAGTGGCAGGCGCCCTCGGCGCCGATGTTGGCGGCGTCCCCGTTCACTCGGTACGCCTTCCGGGGCTTGTCGCTCACCAGGAAGTCCTGTTCGGCAGCCTCGGCGAGACCCTCACCATTCGCCACGACACGAGCGATCGCCGCGCCTTCATGTCGGGCGTACTCGCCGCGATTGCGGCCGTCGACTCCTTGCCCGATCCTGTCACGGTCGGTCTTGGTGCCGTTCTGGGCCTGTGATGTCTCGGCGTCTGCTCGTGGTTGTGCTCACTGTCGGGCTTCTGGCGGCGGCGTGTGCGTCGGACGAACCGGCTGATACCACCACCACAACCACGACGACGACAACAACCACGACGACGCTGCCAACCGCCGAGTCCGTCGGACTGCCGTGGTGGAACGATCGAGTGTTCTACGAGATCTTTGTGCGGTCGTTCAACGACTCCGACGGCAACGGCATCGGGGATCTGCAGGGAGTCATCGACAAGCTCGATTACCTCAACGACGGCGACCCAGACACCACCGACGACCTCGGTGTCACCGGTATCTGGCTGATGCCCGTGTTCCAATCGCCGTCCTATCACGGCTACGACGTCATCGACTATCGCGAGGTCGAGCGTGACTACGGCACTGAAGACGACCTGCGACGTCTTGTCGACGAAGCTCACGAGCGTGGCATCGCTGTCATCGTCGACTACGTCATCAACCACACGTCTCGCAACCACGAATGGTTCGTGGCGTCGAAGGATCCCGAGTCGGACTTCGAGGATTGGTACATCTGGGAGGACCTCTCACCGGGGTACGACGGGCCCTGGGGCCAGAACGTGTGGCACGGCCGCGCCGGACGGTTCTACTACGGCTTGTTTTGGGAAGGCATGCCCGACCTGAACCTGGAGAACCCCGACGTGACGGCCGAGCTCCACGACATCGCCGAGTACTGGCTCGACCTCGGTGTCGACGGGTTCCGTCTCGACGCCGCCAAGCATCTCATCGAGGACGGCCCGGTGCAGGAGAACACACCCGAGACCCATGCCTGGCTGGCCGAATTCCACGATGTGGTCCGTGACGCCAACTCAGGGTCGCTCATCGTGGGGGAGGTGTGGACATCGACCCAGGCGATCGCGTTGTACGGCCCCGAAGAGCTCGACATCGCCTTCGAGTTCAACCTCGCTGACGCCATCATCGAAGCAGTGCAATCGGGCAACACGGCGACGCTCAAGACGGTCCAGACCCAGGTGGTGGAAGCCTTCGACACCCACCGATACGCCTCGTTCCTCGCCAACCACGACCAGACACGCCTGGCGACCCGCCTGCTGGGGAACGAGGCAAACCTCGAGCTCGCCGCAACGCTCCTGCTCACTTCACCGGGTGTCCCGTTCCTGTACTACGGCGAGGAAGTAGGGATGGTGGGCAACAAGCCAGACGAGCGGTTGCGTACCCCCATGCAATGGACGCCGGACACCGACAACGCCGGGTTCACGACTGGCAAGCCGTGGGAGCGGCTCCAGGATGACGTGGAGACGCTCAACGTCGAGACTCAGGACGCCGATCCCGAGTCGCTGCTCAACCACTATCGGGAGATGATCCAGCTCCGCAACGACACCCCGGCGCTGCGGATCGGGGAGTGGTCGCTGATCGACTCCGGTCATCCCAAGGTGTACGCCTTCACCCGCACCTTGGGAGACGAGACGATCGTGGTGGTCGCCAACCTGTCGCGCAACCCCGTGGACGAGTACGGCCTCACCGGTCTGCCCGGTGGCGAGGTCACGGTGCTGCATGGGCCGGGAGGCGCCGCATCCATCCCGGCCGATGGCGCCTACATGCCCGTACCGACCCTCCCCGGGAAGACGGCACTTGTGCTGTCGGTGGTTCAGTAACGGCGGGGATTCGCCGATACCCCTCGTACACTCGAAAACGTTCGAATCGAATCCCCGGGGGACGCCCATGAAACGCCTGATACCGCTGTTCGTCGCCGTAGCGCTGCTCGCCGCCTCGTGTGGAGATGGCACGGCCGGTCCGGGGGAGTTCCTCGCATACGACCTGGCCACTGCCGGTGATGTCGAGTACGACATCGCATTCGACATGGACATGTCGGTGGAAATGGATGGCATGGATGAAGTTGCCGGTGGAGTCGCCATGGTTGCCGGGTTCATCGGCTCCATCGCCTACGACGTCGAGCCGGGACCCGAGGAGGGCCAGGTCGCGCTCACCATCACGAGCGACATCTTCCCCACCGAGTTGCAGATCGAGGTCCCGGGTGAGGAGACAATGACGCTCGACGACCCGGACGAGATCGCGGCGACCGGTCAGTTCGATCCCGACGAGTTCGCCTTCGAGCAGACCTTTGTGATCGACGAGACCGGAGCGATTGTCGATGCAGCCGTCGACGGCATCGCTGTGCCCCTCGAGGCACTCCAGGGTGGTTTCGGAGGCTTTGGCGGGTCAGCCGACCCGACGTCATTTCTCGGGCCGGTGCTTCCCGACGACGCCGTGTCCATCGGTGACGAGTGGACCACCGTCCAGGAG
>JABDMN010000176.1 GCA_013001485.1 Acidimicrobiia bacterium | reverse complement strand
ATCCAGCCTTCGTGGTGCTGGTGGATGAGGGCTGTGCCCCGGGTTTGCGAGACCAATTGGGATCTAAACCCGAGAAGGCCACGGGCGGGTGCGGTCAGGGTGACGATGGTGCGGCCGGTGTCGCCCGGTCGGAGGTCAACGACCTCTCCCTTGCGTGGAGCTGCAGCTTGGGTCACCGTCCCGACGTACTCGTCTGGAACGTCAACGACGGCTCGCTCAACAGGCTCGTGCGGCTTGCCTTCGATGACCCGGATGATCACCTCAGGCCTGCTCACCTGAAGCTCGAAACCTTCCCGCCGCATCGATTCGATGAGCACGGCGAGCTGAAGCTCACCTCGGCCAGCAACCTCGATGACCTCGGGAGAAGCGGTGGGGCCGATACGAATAGATACGTTGCCGAGCACCTCGCGTTCCAACCGATCCCTGATCTTGCGTGACGTCACGTGTGCCCCCTCGCGGCCCGCCAAGGGAGAGGTGTTCACCCCGAAAGTCATGCGGAGTACGGGTTCATCCACGACGAGGCGCGGCAGCGGCTTCGGGTCGCTCTTGTCAGCGAGGGTGTCGCCAATCTCGACTTCCGGGAAGCCAGCAACGACGAACAAGTCCCCCGCCGTGCGGTCGGCCACTTCGTTTCGGCTCAGGCCCTCGAAACCCATGACCTGGCTCGGCTTGCGTCGGATGGGTGGCTCCTCGTCGTTGGAGTGACAGAGGGCTATCTCGACGCCGGCTCGCAGCGTTCCTTCGACGACGCGGCCAATGGCAAGGCGTCCCAGGTAGTCGGAAGCGTCGAGGTTGGTGACGATCGCCTGCAGAGGGGCGTCGGGGTTGCCAGACGGCGCCGGGACAGTCGCCACGATGGCGTCGAGGAGAGGCGTCAGGTTGCCGGTGGCTTCCGGAATCCCGATCCCTTCAACGGCGCGCCCGTCTCGAGCGATCGCCGAGACGATTGGAAACTCGATCTGAGCTTCATCGGCGCCGAGGTCGAAGAAGAGGTCGTAGACCTCGTCGACCACCTCGTCGGGTCGGGCATCGGATCGGTCAACCTTGTTGACCACCAGCACTACCGGTAGGCCTCGGGCCAGTGACTTCGAGAGCACGTAGCGGGTCTGCGGTAGGGGTCCCTCGGCGGCGTCGACGAGAAGGAGGACGCCGTCAACCAGCTCGAGAGCTCGCTCTACCTCGCCGCCGAAGTCGGCGTGCCCTGGCGTATCCACCAGGTTGATGCGCACGTCGCCCCAGGTGACGGAGGCTGCCTTGGCGAGGATCGTGATTCCCCGCTCGCGCTCCTGGTCATCGGAATCCATGACGCGGTCGACCGGGGTCTCGTGTGAGGCGAAGACCCCGGTTTGCTGGAGCAGGGCATCGACAAGAGTCGTCTTGCCGTGATCCACGTGAGCGACGATGGCGACGTTGCGAACGGATGACATAGCGGCGGGATGGTACCGGCGCTCCGAGACATCTCAGCCGACCACGCCTACTGGGTGGCGGCTCTCGCAGCGTCTCGAACGAATTCAGCGGCCACCTCTTCACCCTCGACCTCGAGAGCTTCTGATGAGCCTCTCCCCCACAACCACAGGTCCATGGCGGCTGCCGGCCCTGAGATCCGGGTAGTGGCGGCAGCGACGTCACCCAGCAACCGAACCGCAGGGTCGTCGTAGGCGATTCCCGAGTTCGGACTGGTCCCGCTGAAACGCCCCAGTTCGAGATTCCACGAGCCGGGCTGGTCGGTGAGTGAAACGGCGACCGTCTGGCCCGTACGCTCGAATGACGCCCATTCAGGTAGATCAGACGCGTCCAGCATCACCGTGAGGACCTCGTCTACGCCGTCGGCAGCCAGTACGGGATCGACTTCTGAGCGGGCATCGGCGCCCAACTCTGCGTCGACACGATGGATGAGCGCCTCGTGAGCCTGACGTCGCATCACCCAACCGGTGGTCGAGCCGCCGGAGTGCCACGACCAGCATGGCTCCTGGCCGTCGCAAGCGGCAAGGGACCCAACGAGCTTCGCCGACTCGGTCCTGAACAGTGCAGGGAGCTCGGCGTCACCGGGCCTATCAAGGCGCTCCATCCCATCCGGGCTGGTTCGTCGGTCCTCCACGATCTTGTGCCAGAACTCCTGGACTTCGGTGAGGTGCCAGGCGAGGTCAGCCATGGACCATCCCGGACACGAGGGAACGGGTGCGTCAGAGGGAGTTGACGAGATCAACTCGGCGAAACGAGCGGACTCCGATTCGACGGAAGCGCGGAAATCGACCACACCGCCACCCTATCGGGGTCCTAGGTCGAGATCAGGCGCCGTGATCCGGTGGTTGCGTTGGGATTGGGAACCGCCTCGCGCCAGATGCCGGCAACGGTCCAGTTGTCGTCGGCGTCGAGTTCGAAGAACACTCTCCAGGCGTCCTTGCCCGGAATCGTCGCGTCGGCGTAGACCAACGACCGGTAGTTGACGAGCTCGATGGGTATCGGTGCCGTCGCGTCCGGTTCGTTGCGTGGCTTGTAGCGCCGCATCGCCTCGAGCAGCGGAGTCGCGACGACGTCGGCAAATGTTCCGTCTTCGTCCTGGATGGAGCCGGTCCTTCCCCACCATGACCACACGTCGCGAGAGGTCATGACACCGTCCAGGTCATCGGTCTCAAAGGTCTCGGGCGGAGCGAAGTGGGCGACTGCGAGTCCGCGGTCACCCGCGACAAGTCCCAGGTTTCCATTGGCCTCGAGAACGGTGTGGAGCACCTTCAGGAGCTCTTCCGGTTCGCCTGCGTTGGCAAACCGAAGGTCACCGACCTGGCGGGTCAGGAACGTCGCTTGAACCCACCCGTCGCCTTCGTCAGTTTCGATCTCGGTCCACATCTCGCCGGCAAACTGGGCACGTCGACCGGTGGCGTACAGATTCCGCTCCCCTGGTTCGAGGTAGTGGATGACGTCGTGTTTGTCGCCTGGCTCTTCGCGGACGGGGATACGGTCGGCGCCGGTGGCAACCACCACTGCCATTCGGGATGGCGCGATGGCGGCCAGGAACACAGGACCGGCACCAAGGATGAACCCTCGGGAGATGCCAATCAGCAGAGATAGCCCGAAGACGATGGCCAGAATCAGGAGCGGGATGCGGAATGCCTCGAACGTTTCGAAGACCGATCCGACGAGGAGTCTCATCCCCGGCAGACCGAGACCAACCGCAGCTCCGGTCGACTCGCCAGCGGGCTCCGGAGGGCCGAACTCGACGAGGTTCCCACCAAGCTCGCCCAGGCTCGGCGTCGTAACCGTGATGGTGATGAACCCAGTTGCTGAACCGCCGTTGCCGTCGTGCACGGTGTACGTGATGGTCTCGTCACCGTTGAAACCGGGACTCGGGATGTAGCTCCACCCTGTGGGACCCAAGGTCACAGTGCCATTGGACGGTGTGCTGAGGGTGTAGTCGAGCGGATCACCGTCGGGGTCGCTGGCAAAGGCGAGCGGATTGATGATGGCTGTTGGATCGGTCCCACCCGCGACGAGCCCGATCGGCGGAGCGGTAGGCGCATCGTTGACTGCGGTCACCCTGATGGTGATCGAAGCCGTCGCGGTGCCGCCCCGGTCGTCCTCGATGGTGTAGTCGAGTACTTCGATGCCGTACCAGTTGGCTTCTGGTGTGTAGACGAAGC
>JABDMN010000122.1 GCA_013001485.1 Acidimicrobiia bacterium | reverse complement strand
CGCCAGGACGGTGGCGGCCATCGACTCGCGTCGGGGGCATGGTGATCCTCGGTAACTGTCCGGACGATCTCGTCATCGAGCGGCCTGCGCCCTGGCTTCGTCCTCGTCGCGGGTGCGCGGCCAACGCGATCGGTGGCGTGCGCGCCAGGTGTCCAGGACGGTGGGATCGCCTGTCAGGGCGATGGCGGTGTCATCTCCTCGATTCCACACGGCGAGGTACAGGTCGGAAGCGAGTCCGGTGAGGACGAGGTCGGCACGGCCGTCCGCTCGGGACGTCTCGATCCCGTCCGGTCCCAGAGTGACGAGCCAACGCTCCCCGACGTCGGTGGGGTGGATCGCCATCGTCACACGGGACTCGAGTGGGAGTTCGTGAGTCCTGGGAGCCATGGCGGTCAGGATCTCGTCGATGCCGTCGGCGGCGAACGTCGGGTCGAACCCGCTCACCGACGTGGTGGCCGACTCGGCGTCGTAACGGTGGATTGCCGTCTCGTGGGCTTGGCGGCGCGCCCACATCTGGCGGGGCGAGGGCGCAGGGAGGAATGTCCAGGTGGCGAGGTCCGACGGCGCCGACTCGAGCTCGGCCACGAGGTTGGCGTTCGTGGCGAGGTAATGGTCGATGAGGACTTCATCTTCGGGCCAGAAGATCCCCAGTTCGGGCCAGGCGGCCGCGAGGTCGGCCAGTTCGGAGACGCCCTCTCGGACGGCGCGTAGTGCGACGTGAGACGCCGCCCACAGGTGGATCTCGCTCAGGTGGCGGAGGAGGTCACGGGTGTCCCAGCCGGGGCACCAGGGGATCGGGTCATCGAGCCCGGCGCGGGAGGCGGCTGAGGCGAGCCGCTCACCTTCTCGACTGATTGCCTCGATGTGGGTATCGATATCCATCGGTGTCCTCCTTACGGGCTTGGAGCGCCTATAGCGACGGCGGACTGTGCGCTGCAAGGCCTGGCAAATCTATGCTGCAACTTGCAGTAAGTCAAGCGGTGTAGCGCTTTTTCCGGCTTGTGAGGGCAAGCCCTGCGGATGAGAAGCGGACGGCCTGTGTCGGAGCCTCGTGCCGGGCGGCGAGTCCCCCCGTGCATCAGTGAGCCGGGGGTGGTGGGAAGAGGTTCCCACTGGCACCCCTTGGGTGACAACACGCTTCGCGGGCCCACCGGGGCACGCCGCCCAATAAAGAACTCATGGAGCGGCATCACAACGCACGCCCCAACATCCCGCGCTTCGGGCGTGCTGCAGGATGGCAATCAGCAGCTCGCCTAGGCTGGCCTTGCTGGGTGAGGACTGGGGCGCCCGCGAGCCCTTCCGGAGGTCACCGTGAGGCTGATGACCTACAACATTGAGCACGGTGGGAGCGACCGCGGGTCGACCAAGCGCCTGCACCTGATAGCGAGCGTGATCGCGCGGGCGCAGCCCGATCTGCTGGTCCTCGAGGAGTGCAATTACTTCGACGAGGACGAGGGGCGCCCCCTGCGGGCCCTGGCCGAAGAGCTCGGCATGCGCGGAGAGTTGGCGACCGTCGACAGCGGCTATCACCTCGCCCTCCTGTTGCGGAGGGACGGCGTCCTGCGCGAGCTGCGGGTCTTCCGCTCCGGCTTCCACCACGGGGCGCTGGTTGCCGAGGTCACCGTCGAAGGGCTGGATCTGACGCTGATCGGCACCCACCTGAACCCCTTCGCCCCGGAGGCTCGCGTGATCGAAGCCCGCCGCCTGGCGGCGCTGGGGAATGGCGGACCGACCGCCCTGCTCGGCGATCTGAACAGCCTCAGCTCACGAGACCGACCGCGGTACGAACCGTCGACCTGGGCGCCGCGCTACCGCGCCCGCCATCTCGCTCCCGGGGACGACGAGCGGATCGACACCGACGCGATCGACGTGCTCGAGCAAGCCGGCTTCCACGACCTGTTCCATCAGGCGAACCCCGGAACCTTCGCTCCCACGCGCCCCACCGAGCGCAACTCCGATCGCCCCAGCCAGCGGCTCGACTACATCCTGGCCACCGAACCGCTCGCGGATCGCCTGCGCTCCGCATCCGTCGTCCGCGAGGGCGACGCTCCTCGCGCCTCGGATCACCTCCCGGTGGTCGCGGACCTCAACGAGGGACCGTGACCGGCACGCCCGGCACCGCCCCGACCCGCGATCGGCTGCTTTAATCCGGCAATCAGCGAGAGTCGAGAGAACATGCCCAAGGTCACCATCTATCACAACCCCCACTGAGGCTCCTCGAAGAATGCCTTGGCGGTCGCCGGGGAGTTGGGAGTCGAGCACGACACGGTGCTCTACATGAAGGAGCCGCCCGATCGAGACACGCTGGAACGCATCGTCTCGATCCTGGAAGACCCGGTCGAAGACCTGGTGCGGAAGGACTCGAAGTTCAAGAAGCTCGAGCTGGATCCGGACGACTATGTCGACAATCCGGAGGCAGTGGTCGACATCATCCTGCAGCACAAGGCGCTCATGCAGCGCCCGGTGGTGGTGAAGGGCGACACGGCGATCATCGGGAGACCGAAAAGCCGCATCGGCGAACTGCTGGGCTAGCTCCGAGGGCCGCTCGAGCATGGTGCTCCTCAAAGACGCTGCGAAACGCGTCATGCGAGCTTGGGGACTGCGCCACTGAGAGCTCTCTCGTTCTTTCTTCAGAACCCATATGTCCGAAGTGGGTTGTACCCCCCGGATGTTCCTCCGGTGCGTCAAACGGTGAGGGTTGAGCTCCATGCGGACGTAGTTGGGGGTCGACGCTCAACCCGACAGTTCGAACCCACAAGCGTCGCAGAATCGGGCGGTCTCGGAGTGCACTGCCGATCCACAGTTGCTGCAGGCCTCCTCACGTGGGCGGCTGCTGCTGGCAATCTCAGCAGATACGATGCCGGTCGGCACGGCGATCACGCTGTAGCCGACGATCATCAGGATCGCGGCCAACACCTGTCCCAGGGGTGTGGACGGCGAGATGTCGCCGAAGCCGACGGTGCTCATCGTGACGATCGACCAGTAGAGCCCGCGGAACATCGAGTCGTACCCGTTCTCCGGACCTTCGATCAGGTACATGGTCGAACCAACGATGACGTTGATGAGAACGACCACGATCAGGAACACAATGATCTTGCGCGAGCTCGATTTGATAGCCCGCACCAGGTAGTTCGCTTCGCTGATGAACCGGGCCATCTTCAACACCCGGAACACCCGCAACAGACGGAGCGAGCGAATCACGAGCAGGGACTGGGCGCCGGGCAGGACCAAGCTGATGTACACCGGCAGGATGGCCAGCAGGTCGACAACACCGAAGAAGCTGCGAGCGTATCGCCATTTGTTGGCCACGGTGGCGAGCCGGGCCACGTACTCGATCGTGAACAGAATCGTGATGATCCATTCGAGGACGAAAAGCAGAGTGTCGTAGCGGGCTTCGATCTCCTCGACCGTCTCGAGCATGACCAGCACCACACTGATGGCGATGAGGGCGAGCAGGCCGATGTCGAACCCACGGGACTCCGGCGTGTTGTGGTCGAAGATGATGTGGCGGACGCGTTCCCGCCAACCTGTCTCGGTTGCTTGCACGCGGCCAGCGTAGGTCGAGGCCCCCGCGCTGCTGTGGCTTATCGCGGTCTACGGCTGAGGAGGTCGGGAACGGGTTTTGAGCGCAGGCATCAGGCTGCACACCCCGGCTCACGTAGCATCGGGACATGGGCAAGGAGACCAGGACCTATTCGGAGCACTGGGACAAGTACTACTACGGCCCCGAACATCCACAGCCCCCGGGTCGATGGCCGTGGCTCCGGGACGGCATCCTGGCCACGTTGGTCGGGGTGTTCATCGGGGCCTCCCTGGTGTTCACCATGGTGCGCGGCTCATGGCCGTTCGCAGGCACGCTGGGCGTTGTTCTCTTCGCCTTCCACGCCTCGATCATCGGCCTCGGCCAGGTCGGGGACGACACGCGGCTGTCGAGATCAGACCTCGTGCGGGTCTCAGTGATCGGGGTGGCTGCATTGATAGTGAGCGGGCTCGGTTCTCTGCTTGTCCTGGCTTGAACCGCGAGCACCGCTCCCGAGCTCGACATGGTCGTCGGCCCCATCGCCGGGTCCTCGCGGTCGACCGCTGAGGAATACGCCGAAGCTCAGCCCGGTTCAAGAGCCGTATGGATACAGCAATCAAGAGCGCGCTCGATCGCGGTGGTGTCATCGACATCACAACGGTCGGCGCGAAGAGCGGAACCCATCGCCGGATCGAGATCGTGTTCCATCACTTCGACGGGAGCTACTACATCACCGGAAAGCCGGGTATCAAACGTGATTGGCTCGCCAACCTGAATGCCAATCCCGGGTTCACGGTCCACCTCAAGGGCGCCCTGACGGCGGACCTGTCGGCCAGCGCCGCGGCAATTGTCGACGAGGAGGAGCGAGCAAAGGTGCTGTATCGGATACTCACCGAGAGCTGGGGCAACGAGCCTGCCAAAGCCGACCACATCCTCCCGCGGTGGGTCAACGACGCGCCGCTGGTCGAGTTCACCGTTGCCTGACGAGAATTCGCCCGCGAACGACCCGCCATTGGACGCTTACTCCCGCGTTGTCACTGCGGTGGCCGAGCGCTTGACGTCGTCGGTCGTGCACATCGAACTCCAGGACGGCAATCGGCGCCGCGTCGGCAGTGGATCGGCTTTCCTGCTCAGTTCGGACGGTCTCGCCGTGACCTCGGCCCACGTTGTCGACCGGGCGCGCTCGGGAATCGCCGGACTGGCCGATGGCCGGGAGTTCGATTTCGAGGTGCGAGGCCGTGATCCGCTCTCGGACCTGGCGGTGCTCAGAGTCAGTGCCCGAGACTTACCGGCCGTCGAGTTGGGAGACGCTGATCAACTCCGAGTCGGGCAGCTGGTGGTTGCGGTGGGCAGCCCGCTTGGTTTCGCCGGGACGGTGACGGCCGGTGTCGTGAGTGCTCTGGGGCGCTCGCTTCCCACCCGGCAGGGCGACACCGTGCGTCTTGTTGAGAACGTCATTCAGACCGATGCGGCCCTCCATCCGGGTAACTCGGGCGGCGCGCTGGCCGACAGCGAGGGTCGAGTCGTTGGAGTCAACACTGCCGTCGTGGGTGCTCCCATCGGTCAGGGCCTCGGTCTGGCCGTTCCGATCAATGCGACGACCCGGCTCATCATCGCAACGCTCATCAGTGACGGACGGATTCGGAGGGCATTCCTCGGCATCGCCGGGGGGATGCGGCCGTTGCCACCGCGTATGGTTGAGGCCCTCGGCCGGAACCAGGGAGTTGAGGTTGTTGATGTCGTGCCGGGAAGCCCGGCTGCGAAAGCCGGGCTCCACGCCGAAGACATCGTGGTGGCAGTGGACGGGGAGCCCATTCATACGGCCGGTGACTTGCAGGCCTCGATGACAGGAGGGCGCATCGACACCGACGTCGTGTTGGAGATCATCCGCAGCGGCCAGCTAGAAGAGGTGACGGCGGTCCCGTCCGAATTGAACTAGGCCGGCGTGAACCGGCCCGGCCGTCGTTTGCTGACCCCTGGTCGTCGGCGAAATAGCTGTCCGGCCGGTGGACCCGGTTCTCGACCCGCACGACGTCTTTCCACGCAGCTCACAGACTCCTAACAGTTCGGCCCGATGCTGGGGTTATGACGCATTCCGATCGGGAACGGATATCACACGTGGTGCGACGGTTGGGTGTTGGCGCCCACCCGGACCTGCTGCCGACCCTGGCCGACCCGGACGATGCCATTGCGTTCGCTCTCGACCTGTCGGTCCCGGCGTAGGACCCACCCGACGTCCCGGTCCCTGCTTCGGTGGAAGA